>NZ_JAWPOH010000006.1:0-117554 GCF_037671525.1 Methylobacter svalbardensis | reverse complement strand
GAGATGTGGGAGAAATCAAGCATCCCCTATACCGTACGCAAGAAACGCAAAGCTTTTTTCAATAATATTGAAAGCCAAAAATCGGGGAATGTTTAGCTTGCGAAAAAGGGCTGATTTCGACAGCCTAGCAGGAGCCCCTTCTGCTGACCCTCGATAAAAGCGAGGAGCGCAGGAAGCAAGCGGCAACCGGGTCGCCTTTTCTTTGGTTACTTTCTTTTGGCGAAGCAAAAGAAAGTAACTCGCCTTCGGGTGCAAGAACCCGATTCAAATAATCGTCGCGGTAGCGACACTTTTAATAATAAAAATGTTAATGCAGTCTAAATTCGAATAACTGCGTAACATCAGTTACATAAATCTTAAATCGCTTTCTTAATCCGCTCCAACGCGTTTTGCAGATTCGCCATGCTGGTGGCTATCGAAATCCGGATATGCCCAGGCGTGCCAAACGCGGAACCCGGCACTAACGCAACGCCCGCTTCTTCGATCAGATATTCGGAAAAACCAAGATCGTCATCGATGTTGTCCAGTCTGGCAATCAGCTTTTCCACGCTAGGGAACACGTAAAAGGTACCGTCGGTTTCAAGACAGTCAACGCCGTCTATGCTGTTGAGTTCGGCAACAACATAATCGTGGCGCTTTTTAAATTCAACGCACATATTGTCGATAAAGCTTTGATCGCCGGTTAACGCGGCTTCGGCGGCATGCTGCGAAATCGACGTCGGGTTGGAGGTGCTTTGCGACTGGATAGTGGTCATCGCCTCGATCAAATCCGCAGGACCTGCGGCATAGCCGATACGCCAGCCGGTCATCGAATAGGCTTTGGACACGCCGTTCATGACCACGGTGCGGTCATAAAACTCGGGATGCGCATTTAAAATATTAACAAACGTACCCTTCTTCCACAGGATATGCTCATACATGTCATCGGTTGCGATGATGATGTTGGGGAAATCCTTTAGCACGTCGCCCAAGGCTTTAAGCTCTTCCAAACTATACGCAACCCCGGACGGATTGGACGGGCTGTTGATAAAGATTAACCGGGTTTTATCGGTGATGGCCGCGCGCAGTTGTTTCGGCGATATTTTAAAATTTTGCGCCTGGGTGGTTTCGATAATAACCGGCACGCCGTCGGCCAGTAACACCATATCAGGATAGGAGACCCAGAACGGCGCGGGAATGATGACCTCGTCGCCGTGGTTAAGCAGAGCCTGAGTCAGGTTAAATGAGCTTTGTTTACCGCCACAGGAAACCAGGATCTGGTTGGCCTGGTAATCAAGGCCGTTGTCGTTTTTGTACTTGGCGATAATGGCTTTTTTCAGGCTGGGTATGCCGTCAACTGCGGTATATTTGGTGTAGCCGTTTTCAATAGCCTTAACCGCCGCAGCCTTGATATGATCCGGGGTGTCAAAATCCGGCTCACCGGCGCCAAGGCCGATAATGTCTTTGCCCGCAGCACGCATTTGCGCGGCTCTGGCGGTAATCGCCAAAGTCGGTGATGGTTTAACTGCCTGGACTCTGTTAGAAAGTTTGATGCTCATGTTTCCCCGTGTAAAAATCAATGTCAAAGATGGAAGGGATTATACATTATGTATAATGGCTTACTAATAACTAGGTGTTAAAAAACAGTATCGTTCCCGTACTCAGCCGTCACCACCCTGTAGGAGCGGGCCATGCCCGCGATATTTGGACGATTACGCTCCCTTCATCGGTAGCATGGCCCGCTCCTATGGCTTCATTGCTTCGGTATGGGAACAATCAAGCAGTTATGTTCATTGAGAAATCCAAGTGAAAAAGAAGTTCAAACTCTACAGTCGTTTCCAGCCAGCAGGCGATCAACCTACGGCAATCAAAGCATTGGTCGAAGGCTTGAATGACGGCGAAGTGCATCAGACTTTGCTGGGCGTGACCGGTTCCGGCAAAACCTTCACCATCGCCAATGTGATCAATCAGGTGCAACGCCCGGCCATGATTATGGCGCCCAACAAAACCCTGGCCGCGCAACTCTACGGCGAGATGAAGGAATTTTTCCCGGAAAACAGCGTCGAGTATTTCGTCTCGTATTACGACTATTACCAACCAGAAGCCTATGTTCCGGCCTCCGATACCTTCATCGACAAGGATGCGGCGATCAACGAGCATATCGAACAGATGCGTTTATCGGCGACCAAGGCCTTAATCGAACGGGACGACACCATCGTCGTTGCCACGGTTTCGGCGATTTACGGTCTGGGCGAGCCGGAATCGTACTTCAAGATGGTGCTGCATCTGGTCAAGGGCGACATGATCAATCAGCGCGACATCCTGCGGCGGCTGGCAGAAATGCAATATACCCGCAATGACCTTGACCTGCGCCGCGCAACCTACCGGGTGCGCGGCGAAGTGATCGACGTTTACCCGGCCGAGTCGGACAGCGAGGCGTTACGGATAGAGTTGTTCGATGATGAAGTGGAACGCTTGTCGTTATTCGATCCGCTGACCGGGGAAATCATCCGGCGGCTGGCGCGTTATACGATTTATCCGAAAAGCCATTATGTCACGCCGCGAGAGCAGTTATTGGAGGCGGTTGAAGCCATCAAGGCAGAACTCAAGGAGCGCCTGGAACAATTGCGCTCACTGAACAAACTGGTCGAAGCGCAGCGACTGGAGCAACGGACGCTGTTCGATATTGAGATGATACTGGAGGTCGGTTATTGCTCCGGCATCGAGAACTATTCCCGCTACCTGTCCGGCAGAAGCGCAGGCGAGTCGCCGCCGACGATGTTCGATTACTTGCGCGACAATGCGCTGGTGATTATCGACGAAAGCCACGTCGCCGTGCCCCAGATCGGCGCGATGTACAAGGGCGACCGCTCGCGCAAGGAAACGCTGGTTGAATACGGCTTCAGGCTGCCTTCCGCGCTGGATAACCGTCCGCTGATGTTCGATGAATTCGAGTTGAAAGCGCCGCAGCGGATTTATGTGTCGGCAACGCCGGGACCCTACGAACGGGAGCATTCCGGCGTGTTTGCCGAGCAGGTGGTCAGGCCGACCGGCTTGCTTGATCCGGTCGTGGAAGTGCGCCCGGCAACCACGCAGGTCGATGATTTGCTGTCGGAAATCAACAAGCGCGTTATCGTAAAAGAACGGGTGCTGGTGACCACGTTGACCAAACGGATGTCCGAAGATTTAACCGAATATCTGGCCGAACATGGCGTGCGGGTGCGTTATCTGCATTCCGACATCGATACCGTGGAACGGGTCGAAATCATCCGCGATTTGCGGCTGGGCCAGTTTGATGTGCTGGTGGGCATCAATCTGTTGCGCGAAGGCCTTGATATACCGGAAGTGTCATTGGTTGCGATACTGGATGCCGACAAGGAAGGTTTTTTGCGTTCGGTCGTGTCGCTGGTGCAAACCATCGGCCGGGCGGCGAGAAACGTCAACGGCAAGGCGATTTTGTACGGCGATAAAATCACCAAATCGATGCAGCAGGCGATAGACGAAACCGACCGTCGCCGCGAAAAACAGCACCAATTCAATATCGAGCATCACATAGAACCGACGACCATTTTTAAATCGGTCACCGATATTCTGCAGGTATCGATACCCGGTTCCGGGCTGACCAGCGCCAATAAGCTGCTGAGCAAAGTGGCAGAGTTTCCGGCCGATTACAAGGCCTCCATGACGCCCAAGCAGGCGGGCAAGAAACTGAAACAACTGGAAGACGCGATGTACCAACATGCGAAAAATCTTGAATTCGAGCAGGCGGCGAAGATCCGGGATGAGATCAAAGTATTGCAGCAGCTGATGCTGGTTTAACGTGCAGGTTGAATTACGGCAGCATAGCCAGACCCTTGCGCCGCAATCCAACGAGTGGACATTGTCCGATGGTTAACTAATCGGTCTTAGCTGCAAAACTATGCACCCATACCAGACTGTCGGCTTCCCAGGTCATTCCGGCATGCATTTTTAAAATTATATCGCGGTATAGTTCAAGACTCGGATAGCCTTCCGCCCGGGCATCGGCATCGGTCATATCGCCTAAGCGCTGACGTTTTAAATCGGTAACGACAAAAGTCATCCCGTCCAAATCGAAGGTTTCACCGGGCAAGCCATAGATACCATCACGACGCTGCTGTGTTTTCATTCCGGCTTTTGTCGCTTCTACCAATTTCGCATGAGTGACCAGTCGGTCTATCGAACAGGTTTTCTCGGGGTAAGCTTCCATTGTCTATCCTAATTTAAAAAAAATCCTATTGTACACCACGCATGAGACTGGACTACAACGGCAATACCCTGACTTTGTTATCGCCTAAACTCATTTCGATGTCAGCCGATAACTGCAGATGAATAAACGACTGCCGCCAGACAAAAATAGTGTTGATATAAGTGTTCGTACGGATAAATCCCATTGGCATATTTTGTTAGTCTATAAGCGACAGGTAAGGCAGGATGCTATATTTTGTCGCATTATCTCTTTTACAAAGGCCACCTGAGGCTTGCGCTTCTTTCTCTCTCTGGGGTGGTCTTTTTTTTGATCTCGATGTTCATCATTGCTGAAAAATCCTTAACGACCTGATTCTGTTAATAGCGGCAGCCAGTTCATATTTGCGCGGCATCGAAAGGGTTCCCGGATAATCAGGTTTCAAAACGGCCAACCCGTGTTTGCTAATTTCGCTCTCCAACCAATCTATCCAGAAACGAATAGTCTCAGGTTTACCCGACTGCTTTAATTTAGTCCGCAACGCCAATAGGCAATAACCTATGGTTAACATCTGCGGCGCTTCTGCGATTTGCACCACCGCGTCCAGATTGATCAGATCCATGCCGTATTCCAGTTGTCTCGGTGCGTTGCGTAAATCTTTTATGCGTTTTGGCAAGGTCTTGTTCAGACGCTGATTGGTATAGGCGGGATCGAAATTATCGGCGGCCAAACGGCGCGATACGGCGAAATCGGCAATCAGCGCATCCTCCTCGGCTATTCCCCCCAGCCTGTCGCGTACTTTAGCGGTAATATCATCGCAACGGTAATTATCCATCAGCAAACAGGTATCGGCTTTTTGCAAAAAATAACCCAAGCCGCCGACCACGAAAATCATCGAGATCTGCTGTTTTTTCCACAGCGAGCGCACCGTTGAATACAGCGGCTTGATCGGCTCTTGCGCCGCATCCACAATTTTTTTGATCAGCTCGTCGCGCACCAGAAAATTGGTTGCGCAGGTATCTTCATCAAACAGCAGCAATCGGCTGCCGCTCTCGATGGCCTCGACAATATTGGCCGCTTGCGAGGTGCTGCCGCTGGCGTTATCGGATGAAAAACAATCGGTTTTAAGGCCGTTCGGCAAATCGCCGATAAAAGGGCTGATGTCGACATGACGGATGCTGCGACCTTCTTCAGCCCTGATAAAAAAAGCATCCTCCCGAGTCACTACATATTCCCGCCCGTCTCCCGGAATATGCGCATAAACCCCGGATAAAATCGCCTGCATCAAGGTCGATTTGCCATGATAGCCGCCGCCGGTAATGCAGGTGATGCCCTGCCTAATGCCCATACCGGTTATGCTGCACCCATCCGGCAACGGAATAGTTATTTGCAACGACGAAGGAGATTGAAAGGCTTTAACAGACTCGTCCATAGCAGGCCGGTCATCGACGCCGCTTTGCCGTGGCAACTTGGCATCATTGGCGATAAAGGCGATCAGATCATGCCGTTGCATAAACCGGATAATCTCGGCGCGGTTTTTTTGCACATCGACAAACTGCTGAAACAGCGCGCGGGTTTGCTCGTCGTAATGTTGGTAAAAAAAGCAGGCGTCAACAATGGCAACCAGTTCCTGGCTCAGCATAATCCACGCCTGTTCTGCATCAAAAATGCCGCCGCCCTGCCCTTTTGCCGGCAGGCTGATCATAAAGCGCAAATAAACCGCATCGTCATCGAACAAAACGCTATCCCTGGTCAGCATCGTTTGACTCAGGGCAATAGTGTTAAAGGAGCCGCTGCCGTCTTTGCCGCGATTTTGCTGCGCAAACCGGGCTATGCCGTCACGAAAACGCCGAATCAAAAAATCGGCTACCGCCAGTTTACGCTCGGCTGTATGCAAAAAATTCTCGGGGATTTTACTATCTTGTAACGGTATTTTTACCGCTGCAATGGAAGCAGGGTTAGCGCCGGCACTGCCCTGCATTTTGATGAAGCTGAGCTCAAATCGGGGGAAGTGATAAGAGCCACGCAGCTTTTGTATATTCTGAAAAGACTGGTCGGCAATAGAAGCTAGTAACGCTTGTAGTGTGTACACATCCCCTCCTGTCTTGCAGATTTAAACACCGGAGAAGTCAGCTGCCTTTAAGATCATTTCCGTAACAGTCCATTCCGGCAATCAGCTTCATTTTCACCAAATTGTCATCAATGCCCAAGGTCTTAAAAGCGGCCTTTATACCCATGCCTTTTACTGCGTCAACAGAACCGAATCTAAAACCAAACAGCCGGTTTCTCTTGCCCTCAGGAAAACTGCGTATTATTTGCTTGATGCTGTCGTCAATAAGCGCCCTTGCCTTGTTCAGCTCTGTCGCAACTTCCGGATTCAAGCCGGTTAACAGCTGTTTTTCAGGGGATAGCGCGGCAGCAACCGGCAACTCCGGTTGCTGCCTTTTGCGGATGTCCGCCAGTTTTTTACTTTGCCCATGAGCCACCAGCAAGCTGCGCTCAGTAACACTCACCTTTTGCCGGTCGGCTCCTGGGTTATCCGCTATTTTCCCCACAAATTTAGAATGGGATGTCGTCATCATACGGCGCATCGAAATTATCATGGCTCGGGGCTTGTTGGGCAGATGACTGGCCTTGCTGCGCACCTTGCGATTGATAGTTTTGTTGCGATGGCTGGTTAGACTCGTTTCTTTTGCCGACCAAATCGATAATATTGGCGTTAAGCTCCAGACTGGTTTTAGTCGAACCATCTTGCGCCCGATATTCGCTTTGACTCAGTTCACCCGAAACGAACACCTGCTGGCCTTTTTTCAGATAATTCTGCAACTGTCCCTCGGCGCGCTTACCCCACACCGCACATCGGATCCATAACGTTTGTTGCTTTTCGCCAAAGCCGATATTGTTGGCTACGGTCACATTCAATACTGCTTGACCTGACGGTAAATATCGGACTTCCGCATCGCGACCCACAGTCCCGGTAAAACTAAAGACGTTGCTCATTTTTTCTCATTCCTGGTTAAATTAACAATACGGCTATTATCAACTGGTTCCACCAAAAAGAAAATGCAAAACCTCAAACCGATTCTGATTATCGCCCGACAAAGTCCAGTTGTTTAACCGGATGACCTAAACGATATACTTTGTGCGGTGAGTGTTTATTTTGAATAAAGCAATGGGTGTGCAAAATACCAAGGAATGGTTCTTTTTGGGGGACTAGTGAGAATGGGCAAACAGTGCGAGGGGTAAAACGGTGGATAGCTTGAAAACAAAAAACTTCCAAGGCCGTTAAGCCTTGGAAGTTTTCAAGTCGTTTGGTTAAACAACTCAGCTAAGGAGGTCATTCGCATGATAATTGACCTGATTTAACGCGTTTACGGTTCATGTTAACATTGCTGGCAATGGCCGCTGATGCGAACAGCGTCGATGAAATGATGAATTCGCCCGAAATAAAGCCCAGTAGACCGGTTATAAATACTGCTCCGGTTAAAATGTCTTTGGAAAAGTCGTTCATGAGTAAGTCCTCGTATAAAGTTGAAAGGTTTTTTAAATGATGTCTCAACTATACGGAAGACGCCTATTGTTGACAATAACCCTGGGAACATATAGATTGTTTCCCAATTTGATACGCTGGATTCATAAGCTATTCATATTAATCGTGTAAAAGATTAATAATTTAGCACCATGCTCTGGAAACTGCTCTAAAAGAGCCGATTGGTCTGGCTTCTTTCATTTGACGCAAACCGAACTTTCGCCAATCCGTCGTATAGCGTTGCAAAACCCGGCCTGCTTTCGGCTAAAGCCACTGAAATAACCTTAGAAAAACCTCGACTAATCTGATCGACAACCTTCATTAATTGGGTTGGTTCTGATAAGAACGGTGACGCAGCCAGTAATCAATGCCCGAAAAGCACCGCTTTAACTTGTATCGGTTGCAAAGAAGACTTGCATTTGACGATAACACTAGCGCCCAGAGTCCCAATCAACACAATAGCAACTCCGGTTAACGCAATATTCGTTATTAATCTCTTACCGGTGCAGGCGCCAGAACGACTCTTGAGCCATTGCTTTCTGGAGGACTGACAACGCCGGCCGCTTCCATATCTTCAATCATGGTTGCGGCGCGGTTGTAGCCGACTTTAAAGCGTCTTTGCACGCTGGATATTGAGGCTTTTCGGGTTTCCGTGACAAATTGCACAGCGTCATCATACAAGGCATCGCTTTCGGAATCGCCGCCATTGCCACCACTCATGCTATAGCCATCATTGGAATCAGACGATTCCCGGGTGATGTCTTCCAGATAATTCGGCGGCGCGGTTTGTTTTAAAAATTCAACCACGCGATGCACTTCATGGTCATCGACAAATGCACCGTGAGCACGTATCGGAATACTGGTGCCTGAGGGTAAAAACAGCATATCGCCGTTGCCTAGCAGGGTTTCCGCACCACCTTGATCGAGTATGGTGCGCGAATCGATGCGTGATGACACCTGGAATGAAATCCGGGTCGGTACGTTGGCCTTGATCAGACCGGTCAATACGTCTACCGATGGGCGTTGCGTGGCCAGGACTAAATGGATACCGGCCGCTCGCGCTTTTTGCGCCAGACGGGCAATCAGTTCTTCGACTTTTTTACCGACGATCATCATCATGTCGGCTAATTCGTCGATAACAATGACAATGCTGGGTAGAGTGTTTAAGGTGGGATAGTCTTCGCCTTCTTCCAGCGGATTGATCATTTGAAACATCGGATCCCTGACGCTCTCGCCTCTTGCCGTCGCGTCTTCTATCAGCTGATTAAATCCGGCAAGGTTTCTGACGCCCATTTTGGACATTAACTTATAGCGCCTTTCCATTTCAGCAACCGCCCAGCGTAGCGCGTTGCTGGCTTCTTTCATATCGGTGACTACCGGAGTCAATAAATGCGGAATGCCTTCATAAACCGATAATTCCAGCATCTTCGGATCGATCATGATCAAGCGCACCTGTTCCGGCGTGGCCTTATAAAGCAGGCTGAGAATCATGGTATTGATGGCAACCGACTTACCGGAGCCGGTGGTGCCGGCAACCAGTGCATGGGGCATTTTACCCAGATCTGCAACCATCGGTGTGCCGGAAATATCCTTACCCATCGCCAGGGTCAACATGGATTTGGATTTCTCGAAAGGTGCCGACACCAATAACTCGCGCAAGGTCACCATTTCCCGCTCCCGATTGGGAATTTCAAGGCCGACTACCGATTTTCCGGGGATAATTTCCACGATACGAACGCTGGTAACCGACAACGCTCTGGCCAAATCCTTGGACAGAGTGCTGATACGACTGACCTTAACGCCTGCTGCAGGTTGTAACTCAAAACGAGTAATAACCGGGCCTGGGTGAAAGCCGACCACGGTAACGGCAACGTTAAAATCGGCCAGAATATCTTCTACCAAGCGCGACATTTCTTCCAAGTCGGTTTGCGAATAACCGATAACGCGGGTATCACGAAGATCGAGCAAATCCAGAGAAGGTAAAACACCTTTGCTGGAATCATATTTAATAGTCGGCTGTTTTTTGAGTGGACGACTGTTTTTTGCCGGATTTTCTACCCGCTTTTCGATATTGGCTATGACTTTAGCGCTGACTTTTCTTTTAAACACCGAGTTTTCGGGATTATTGACCCGCGTTTCGGTGCGTTTAACCGGATGTCCCTGCAACAAAGTCAGAATGCTACTCCTAAGAACTCGACAGATAGACACGGTATATTTGCCGATAAAATCCAGCAACGCTACCCATGACAATCCGGTAACCAAAGTAACCCCAGCCAATAAAACCACTAACAACAGCAATGTCGCTCCCGAATTGCCTAGCGTCACCAACAATGCATTGCCGGTTTCCTGACCTAAAATACCTCCGGTGTTGCTGGGCAGTTCAATGGCTATTCTTAGCAAATACAAATTCAATAACGCTGCACCTGAAATAATAGTCGCTATTGACCCTATCCATTGCAACGCGATAATTATTTTTTCGCGGCCTTGTCTGCCGCGAGTGTAGATCAAATAACCTTGCCAGAAGATAATGACCGGAAACAGATAAGCAACCAAACCAAAACAGCTGAGCATGACATCAGAAAGCCACGCACCAAAAATACCGCAAGCGTTAGAGACTGTTTGCACTGACCCGCTATGCGTCCAACCCGCATCCTCGTTACTAAAGGTGATCAACGAAATTAAAAAAAATAATGCGACTGCGATGAAGCCTAATAAAGCGATTTCACGCAAACCACGAAAAGTTTTCTCTTCCATTACTGCAGCCATATTCAACAACTCGTTACATAAATTACTAACAAAACATAATTATAGATCAATAATGAGATGCTTCACATTAATAATGCCCCAGATAAACTCCGGCGCACACTTCTACAATCATTCATCGGCCATGCCGATAAAACAGTTTACGAAACACGCTTTCGTCTTCATAATTAATTTTTTTCCCGCCTTGCCTCTACACAGGATTTTTAATGAGTGATTCCAAACATTGCCGCCTTTTGATTCTCGGCTCCGGTCCCGCCGGTTATACGGCCGCAATCTATGCCGCACGCGCCAACATGAACCCGGTTATCATTACGGGCATGCAACAAGGCGGTCAGCTAACGACGACGACCGAAGTTGATAACTGGCCGGGCGACGTTGAAGGCTTGCAAGGACCGAAACTGATGGAAAGAATGCTTAAACACGCCGAACGCTTCGCTACCGAGATCATTTTCGATCACATACACACGGCTGATTTATCCTCCAGGCCTTTTACCTTAACCGGCGATTCCGGCACTTACACCTGTGATGCACTGATTATTGCAACCGGTGCTTCAGCGCGTTATTTGGGCATGGAATCCGAGGAAGCCTTCAAAGGCAAAGGCGTTTCATCTTGCGCTACTTGCGACGGCTTTTTCTACAAAAACAAACCCGTTGCGGTCATTGGCGGCGGCAATACGGCAGTTGAAGAGGCGCTTTATTTAGCCAATATTGCATCCAAGGTCATGGTGGTACACCGCCGCGACAAATTCCGTTCCGAAAAAATTCTCTCTGACAAGCTGATTGAAAAATCGAAAAACGGCAATGTCATCATCGAATGGAATTATCAGCTGGATGAAGTGCTGGGCGACGACATGGGCGTTACCGGTCTTAGAATTAAAAATACGCTGGACGGCTCGACCAAAGAACTGGATGTACATGGCGTATTCATAGCTATCGGTCACACCCCCAACACCGGTATTTTTGAGGGCCAACTGGATATGGATCACGGCTACATTAAAGTCAAAAGCGGCATTCACGGAAACGCCACCGCAACCAGTGTTGAAGGCGTATTTGCTGCGGGTGATGTGATGGACTCCGTTTATAAACAAGCCGTTACTTCAGCAGGCACAGGCTGTATGGCAGCGCTGGATGCAGAAAAATTCCTCGATGAATTGGTTTAAAGATCAGGCTAAAGATCAAAAGACGCAAGGCGAAAAAACCTACCCCAAAACCAAGCGGCCTTTAGCCTTAATATATTCCCGTTCCTAAATGCGACTAACTGTTCTCGACTCCAATAACCCAGACCAGGATTTTCCATTGGTAAGCAAAGCCCTCCGTGAACCGGATGGCTTACTCGCAGTCGGTGGCTGTCTGTCTCAACATCGACTGTTAAATGCCTACCGGCATGGCATATTCCCCTGGTATAACCCCGGCGAACCTATCCTGTGGTGGTCGCCTGACCCCCGCTTGATTTTATTTCCCGATAAACTGGTCATTTCCCGCAGTTTGCACAAAACCCTGCGTAAAAATATCTTTTCAGTCACCTTTGACCGGGTTTTTAATGAAGTTATTGCGGCCTGTGCAGATCCCCGTAAAGACGCTGCCGGCACCTGGATAACGGAGGAAATTAATGCAGCTTATAATCAACTGCACCAAGCCGGATTTGCCCATTCGGTTGAAGCCTGGCTAGACGATGAACTGGTTGGAGGATTATACGGCGTCGCTATCGGGCAGGTTTTTTTCGGCGAGTCGATGTTTCACACCAGAACCGATGCCTCCAAAGTGGCTTTCGCTAGCCTGGTTAAACAGCTTAACGCCTGGGGCTACCAGCTGATCGACTGTCAAGTGCACACAAATCATTTGGAAAGTTTGGGTGCCGAGGAGATTAGTCGGGATTACTTTACCGCATTACTCGATCAATATTGTGACACCCCTGCCCTGTCATCGGCCTGGAAAACTCAATAACTGTCATCCCGACCCACCATTACCCGCGCTGTAAACGATAAAGTGTCAGACCTATGTTTGCCTGTTGAGCAAAATACTTAAAGGTATTGAAATCGTCTTCGTTTAACGGATCGCCACTCAATCCGCGATCCGCATAAATCAAACCAATCGGCATTTTATTGAAAAAAACAGGCATCATAAAGCATTCGTTTTTCCCAACCGCATTAATATCCCGTAATGTATACATCCTGGCATTAACCGAAGGCTTAGCCCAAAAAGCTTGAGTGCCGGACAAGGTATGAAAAAAAAGATTTGCCGGTATTTCCGTGACATTAAAAATAACCTTGTGCTCATAGCTTTCTTTGCGCCAGCCCAACGACAACCTTTCTTTAAGGGTCTGCTTATCGGCAACTAACAGGGAAAAAATGGTTCGATCCATACCGACACCCCGATGAATCCCCTCAAGTACCGTTTCCAGTAACAAGTTAATGTCAAATTGATCGCTTATTATTGACGTTATATCCTGTGAAATCTGAAATTGCAGTTGTTTTTTATCAATAACCGGCGATGATTCTTCCAAATCAACAGCTTGATTGAAGCGGCTTTGAATAAGCATAGCCGCGTCAGTGGCTCCAAATTGGCGGGCGATATCGGACGCAGCACTGGTATTATCTCGAAGATTTTCAGTGATAACTTTTTGGGATTGATTGGTGAGGACTTCAATTTTCCTGACACAATCCTCATATTCCTTTGAATCGGTACCCTCTTTTAAAGCCTCGGTAATTTCATAACCTAATTGAACCAAGCCGACCCGAGGATTTTTGTTCAATGCCTTTGGCTTGATCGATTCTTCAACCAAACTGCCTAATTTCCAAGCTTTACTTAAAGAAGCGCCCAAGTCGGCTAACTTAAAACCCAACACTTTTTTCTCGGCTTCTTCGCGACTGTAATTTTCATCTTTTATCAGTGCTTGAATGCGCTCTCCCTGTTCACCGCAAAAACACCAAAAAGAAATGCTGCCAATATGGTTAAGCAACGTGGCAATAAATACTTCTTCCGGTGATGAGTCATCCGTCGCAATCGCTAGGGCTTTTGCGTGTACTGCAGCATGAATGGCTTGAGCTATTTCTTCATTGGCCTGTTGTTTGTTGGTCGCGGATAAAATACCTTCCAAAAAAGAGCAAACCAGCGTTAATTCACGAATAACCTCGGAACCAATTATAATAATGGCCCGCGACACAGTAACCATTTTCTGACGAGAGGGATTGTAATGGGGGGTGTTGCTGATTTTTAATAATTTAACCGTCAGATTGGGATCCTGCAAAATAACAGATGCCAATTCCATCGCGCCTTTTCTGTCATCGCTCAAAATATCATGGATCCTTAACGCCGTATTGGAAAATATCGGCATTTCCTCATTGCATAGCACATGCGTCCATCCCTTAAGAGTAAGCGGTTCCGGTTCCGCTACGATTTTAGGAGAGAGAACGTCCATCTCCATTTCTATTATATTGAGACCTAGAGGATCGTTTTTTGATGTCATTTAATTTTTACCGGTAATACCTTAGGTCTTCTTGCCGGGATACTCATCTTTGTGTGCATCTCATAAGCAGTGCCATGCGATCACTTCAGAAACCGCACTTGCCGTACGTAGACGGAAACACTGCAAAACACGAGAATATTGGGTAGCCCGTCTTTACCTATCTAAAAGCGTTCGTGACGGCATTTTCAAGGCTCAAGGCTCGGCCTTATTCAATATATCGACACCAAATGACTCAACAGATTAAACCATTTTAGTGTCACTACAATATAACACATGGGTTTTCTATGTTTTTACAAAGTTTTTAGGTTAAAATAGCCGACTTTCGAAGCGGGACGAGTGAGTAGCGATGGTGACCCAAATAAACGCACCCCACTCGGCTTTGAGCTACCTGCCTGTATCCGACGCATTTCATCCACTCCGATGGCTACCGCCACCGCAGTCTTAGGCTGAGTGACTGCGGTTATGGTATGTAGCCCACCGCCCCGGTACGAGCACTCAATAAGCACTCAACATATTGAATGCTTATTGAGTGAAGTCACCAAAAAAGTTTTTTATGCCCAACTTTAGAGTAAACACATGACAGATTTAGCGCATTACAGAAACATCGGCATCTTCGCTCACGTCGATGCCGGTAAAACAACGACTACCGAGCGGATTTTGAAGCTTACCGGTAAAATCCACAAAATCGGTGAAGTTCACGATGGCGCGGCAACCACAGATTTCATGGAACAGGAGCAGGAGCGCGGTATCACCATTCAGTCTGCTGCGACTACCTGTTTCTGGAAAGACTATCGTTTTAATATTATCGACACCCCGGGACACGTTGACTTTACTATCGAAGTTTATCGTTCACTGAAAGTTCTTGATGGCGGTATCGGTGTTTTCTGCGGCTCAGGTGGTGTAGAACCCCAATCAGAAACCAACTGGCGTTATGCGAATGACTCTGAAGTTGCCCGGGTTATCTACATCAACAAACTGGATCGCATCGGCGCAGACTTCTACCGCGTAGTTAAGCAGGTTGAAGAAGTACTGGGCGCTCACCCGCTGGTCATGACCTTGCCTATCGGTACCGAAGACCAGTTCTCCGGCGTAGTAGACATCTTAACGCGCAAGGCGTGGATATGGGATGATTCCGGCGACCCATTAAACTACACCATCCAGGACATTCCTGCCGACATGGTGGCTGATACCGAAAAATGGCGCGAAAAATTGATCGACGAAGTTGCCGATCAGTTTGACGACGTGATGGAAAAATATCTTGAAGGCGAAGAGCCCGATATCGACACCATCAAACGCTGTATCCGCAAAGGTACGATCAACCTGGATTTCTTCCCGACTTTCTGCGGCTCGTCTTTCAAAAACAAAGGCGTGCAGTTGGTACTGGACGGCGTTGTCGATTACCTGCCTTGCCCGACAGAAGTTAAACCGCAACCGGAAGTCGATCTGGAAGGCAACCCGACCGGTACCTTTGCCATCGTTGATGAGAACAAGCCGCTACGCGCACTGGCATTCAAAATCATGGATGACCGTTTTGGCGCGTTGACCTTCCTGCGCATTTACTCAGGCAAGCTGGAAAAAGGCACGTCGGTACTGAATACCTTCACCGGCAAAACCGAGCGTATCGGCCGTATCGTCGAAATGCATGCCGACATGCGTGCAGAGCTTGATTCCGCTCAAGCGGGTGATATTGTTGCGGTTCTGGGCATGAAGAACGTGCAAACCGGCCATACCCTGTGTGACCCGAAATTCCCTGCCACCTTGGAGCCGATGGTTTTCCCTGATCCCGTTATCTCACTCGCGATTTCACCGAAAGACAAAGCCGCTTCCGAAAAAATGGGTATCGCGCTGGGTAAAATGATCCAGGAAGATCCCTCTTTCCACGTTGAGACCGATGAAGACAGCGGCGAAACCATTCTTAAAGGCATGGGCGAGTTGCATCTTGATATTAAAGTCGACATCTTGAGACGTACCCACGGCGTTGACGTTAGCGTTGGTAAACCCCAAGTGGCCTACCGCGAAACTATCACAAAAGCGGTTGAAGACGAATATACCCACAAGAAGCAATCAGGTGGTTCAGGCCAATACGGCAAGATCAACTACATCATCGAGCCAGGCGAACCCGGCAGCGGCTTTGTCTTTCAATCAGCGGTTACCGGCGGTAACGTTCCCCGCGAATACTGGCCGGCGGTTGAAAAAGGCTTTAAAAGCATGCTGGATAAAGGCGTACTGGCCGGCTTCCCTTGCTTGGACTTTAAAGTTATTCTGACTGACGGTGGTTTCCACGCGGTTGACTCCTCTGCGATTGCATTCGAAATTGCTGCGAAAGCGGCGTTCCGTCAATCAATCCCCAAAGCAGGGCCGCAACTGATCGAACCGATCATGAAAGTTGATACCTTTACGCCATCCGATCATGTCGGTGATGTTATCGGCGACCTTAATCGTCGTCGCGGCATGATCAAATCCCAGGATGCGGGCATAACCGGTGTTCGTATCAAATCAGATGTACCGTTGAGCGAAATGTTCGGTTACATCGGTGACTTGCGCACCATGACCTCCGGTCGCGGTCAGTTCTCCATGGAATTTTCGCACTATTTACCGTGCCCGAAAAACGTGGCGGATGAAGTTATCAAAGAAGTAAACGAACGCAACAAAAAGAAATAAGCTATAAATCCGGTAGGTTGGGTTGCGTCTTTTCGCAACCCAACCCATTGGATTCCTCCATCCCTAGTAGTCTGTCGCCACGCCTAGCCCATCATCTGATTTGCACAACAAGGATCGATCGATGGATCATCCCCAATGTTAAATACAGCCTAACCTTGTCAACTCAGCCTTGGTGCAAGAACTTATAAATACCGGCGCCAATAACCACTAACGCTACGGTTGCCCAGCCCAGTCTATCCATATATTCACGCAATTTCGCTTCGAGCTTTTCCCCGCCGGCAGCGAGTAACATGGCCACCAGAAAAAACCGCCCACCCCGACCAATGATTGAGGCTAACACAAAAGGCAAAAACGCCATACTCAGCGTACCTGCGGCAATGGTAAAAACCTTATAAGGAATCGGCGAAAAACCGGCCACAAACACCGCCAAAAAGCCCCATTGTTCAAACCAGCTTTTTGCTATTAAGTAACTCTCCCAATAATGGGTGGTCTGTAGCCACGGCGAAATGCTGTCAAACATAAAAAAACCGATCAAATAACCCAGCATCCCGCCCAAGACTGAGGCCACGGTGGTCAATAGCGCAAAGCGCATGGCTTTATCGGGCTGGGACAAGGCCATCGGTGCCAGCATCACATCCGGCGGTATCGGAAAAAATGAGGATTCGGCAAAACTTAGCGCACACAAATATTTAGCCGCATGCCGGTGTTTAGACCACTGCAAGGCTTTGTCATACAACTTTTGAAACATGTTTATTTCCTTCCTGATAAAAAAGGCACAAAAACAACCGGCTCAAGCTTTTCAACGTCATAGCCGCTTTCTGTACGTGTTACTCTCTGTAATTGTTGTTTGTCGTCCTTGCCGATCGGGATCAGCATCACGCCGCCGACTGCCATTTGTTGCAACAACATTTCCGGTATTTCAGGCGGCGCGGCCGCCACTAAAATACCATCATACGGCGCATGATCCGGCCAACCCCAGCCGCCATCACTGTGCAAATAACTGACATTCTTAAGCTTTAAATCCCATAGACGATCTTTGGCTTTTTTCTGCAACGGCGCGATTCTTTCAACAGAATAGACATGATCGGCCAGCTGCGCCAAAATTGCCGTCTGATAACCGCAACCTGTACCTATCTCCAACACGCATGTTAATCGAGCCGATGCCGCCAACAGCAATTCGGTCATTTTTGCGACAATATAAGGCTGGGAAATGGTCTGGTTGTAACCAATCGGCAGGGCGGTATCTTCATAAGCCCGATGGGCCAAGGCCTCATCCATAAAAATATGCCGAGGCGTATTGCGCATCACATCCAGAATTTTATGACTGCAAATACCCTGCTGTATTAACCGGTTGATCATCCGCTCACGGGTGCGCGCCGAGGTCATACCTATTCCTTGCAGGCTTTGAATCATAAATCGTACTCCCTGGGCAGCCAGCCCTTTAAATCATTGATCCGTTCATACCGGGTCAAATCGACTTGTAACGGAGTCACCGACACGAACCCGGTATTAATGGCATAGAAATCAGTGCCGGGGCCTGCATCCTGTTCCGCTCCCGGCGGCCCGACCCAGTAGATAATGCGTCCGCGAGGGTCTTTACTCTTGATGACCGGCTCGGATTTATGCCTCTGTCCCAATCGGGTTGCCCGATAGCCTTTCAAATCCTTAATAGCGACATCCGGCACATTGACATTCAGAATGGTATCTTGCGGCAACGGCTTGTTAATCAATTGCTGCAACAACGTCACTGCGACATGCGCAGCAGTGTCAAAATGACTGGGGTTACTGCCCACCAACGAAATGGCGACGGCGGGCAAACCTAAAAAACGCCCTTCGGTTGCCGCTGCGACCGTACCGGAATAAAGCACATCATCACCTAAATTGGAGCCATGATTAATGCCGGCAAAAACCATATCCGGCTCTTGTAGCAGCAAACCGGTTATGGCCAAATGCACGCAATCGGTGGGGGTGCCATCAACTTTAATAAAGCCGTTGTCCATAGCATAAGCACGTAACGGCATTTCCAGCGTTAAAGAATTACTCGCCGCACTGCGGTTTCTATCTGGAGCTACCACCGATATTTCGGCATGCGAACTCAATGCATTGGCCAATGCAATCAGCCCTTCAGCCAAGTAGCCATCATCATTACTCAACAAAATATGCATTAACAATCGCCCTGAAGCCGATTAAGCTATAAAATCAATCATATTAGCAACAATACACAACAAAATCAGCTTTCGTGGCAAAAAAAAACCTCACTTCCGAAGACAGTAATTTGTTTCGTCAATCTATCGGTAAAGTACACGCCGTAAAAAGCGATAAAGTGCTACTAACGGAGGGTAACAAACCCAAACCCTATCCAAAAACTCAGATCGTTAACGTGGATGAGCATTTAAGCGCCAAAATTGATTTTGATATTGAAAAAGTAGGCATTGAAGACTCGCTAAGCTTTACGGCACCTGGGCTGCAGCATAATGTGCTAAAAAAACTGCGCAAAGGACATTTTGGGCTGGATGCGGAAATTGACCTGCACGGACTGAATAGCAACGATGCAAAGCAACAGTTGCTACATTTCCTGCACGGCAGTGTAGAACAAGGCTGCCGCTGCGTACACATCGTCCATGGCAAAGGCTATCGTTCGGCCGACAACCATCCCGTACTCAAAAACAACCTCAACTTATGGCTGAGACAACACCAGGACGTTCAGGCCTTTTGTTCTACGCCGCCTAAAGACGGCGGGACCGGAGCGGTTTTTGTATTGTTGCAATTGTCTGAAAAATATAATGTATAAGGACTTACACAGGCGGGGCTTCTGTCATAGCAATCCGGAAATATTTAGCCGGGCACGCAACGGCTAATAATGCGGCGGCACTTCCTCAACGCTTTCGCCGCCGCCACTTTCGGAAGACAGGCTTTTAATGCGCTCATTCAGCATTCCGCAAGTCGCTTCCAGGCGGTCTATCTGCTGCTGTTGCTGACCGACTATCTGGTTCAACGCTTGCAGCAAATCTTCCTGATAAGCCGTTTTTATTTCCAATTCGATTATTCGATCATCATTCATAAGGTATTCTAAATTACTTTTGAAAACTGCTGTTGTTTTTGCGCCAGATACTTGTCGAAGACCATGCAGATATTGCGGATCAATAAACGGCCAGCGGGTAATACCCTGATGCCTTCAACAGATAAAACCAGCAAACCATCGGCTTGCATCGACGCCAAGGCTTGGAGTTCCCGCGCAAAATAATCGGCAAAGTTAATCGAAAATTGCTTTTCAATGACGGCAAAGCTCAAATCAAAATGACAAATCAGTTGAGTAATCACCGCACGGCGCAGTTTGTCGTCATCATCCAGTTCTACACCTTTAAATACCGGCAATTTTCCCTGATTGATCAGCCGGTCGTACTCGTCCAGCTCTTTGACATTCTGGATATAGGCATCGCCTACCCTACCGATGGAAGTAATACCCAAGCCCACCAGGTCGCAATCCGAATGCGTAGAGTAGCCTTGAAAATTGCGATACAAATGCCCCTCGCGCTGCGCGACGGCAAGCTCGTCATCGGGTTTGGCGAAATGATCCATACCGATGTAGACATAACCGGCTTCGGTCAGCCGTTGACCGACCATTTGCAAAATAGCCAGCTTCACCTCGGGCGTCGGTAGTTCGGCATCGTTAATCTGGCGCTGGGTTTTAAAGCGGGCCGGCATGTGCGCGTAATTAAAAATCGAGAACCGATCCGGCGCTACTGCCAGGATTTTATCCAAGGTAAGAGCAAAAGACTCTACCGTTTGCAGCGGCAAGCCGTAAATCAAATCGATATTGGTCGAGCGAAAACCCTCGGCACGGGCAGAGGCTAAAACGCTGAAAGTCTGCTCTTCGCTTTGCAGGCGATTGACGGCTTTTTGTACCGCCGGATCAAAATCCTGCAAGCCTAAACTGACCCGGTTAAAACCCAGTTCGCGCAGTTGTTTCATGGTCTGGCCGTTGGTTTCCCGAGGATCGACTTCTATCGAATATTCGCCCTGGTCGTCATCCCGCAAGTGAAAATGCTCGCGGGTCACGTCCATCAAGGTTTTCATTTGCTCGTAACTTAAAAAAGTCGGCGTGCCCCCGCCCCAGTGCAATTGATTGACGACCCGGCTGGAGTCGAACAAAGCGCCCTGCAGCGCAATTTCTTTGCACAGATTCGCCAAATACGGCTCTGCATGTTTGCGGTTTTTGGTGACGATCTTATTGCAGGCGCAATAAAAACACACGGTATCGCAAAACGGGATATGAAAATACAGCGACAGCGGCCCGCCTGCGGCATTCGATTTGGCGATATGCGCACGATATTCCTTGTCGCCGAAACCTTCGTGCAACTCCAGGGCGGTAGGGTAAGAGGTATAACGCGGACCGGCCTTATCGTAACGGTTGATCAGGTCTACATCGAATTTAATGGATTGATCCATCATTTAACCTGGCTGTTAATGACTATTTTATGGAGGCTTTTGTCCGAACTTTTATTGGTCAGGGCCACCTGTTCGATAACGCCGATCAAGTCGCCGGGCTGCTTCATCGCGTTGCCGGATTTGGAAATGCGCGCCAGCAGTCTAACCTGTTCGAAATTCGATAACTTCATGGGCCGCATCGGTTCCCTACCAATTGCGGCACTTCCACCATCCCTAGCGGTCGTTGGTATCATCGCCATGGCATCCGTTAAGTTGACGGTTAACGGCAACTCGGAAACCTGTTTGCGGACGATAGCCAGCGGCATCTGGGGGCCGGATAAGGCCTGAGCATAAATAAATACGGTGTCAGTTGGGCTCGCCGATTTTTGCAATTCAGGCGCTAAACTCACCTGAACAGCTATGCTCGCGGCTGCCGGGGATGGCGTAGGTATCGCAGCCGGTTGCGCAGCTTTTGACTCCGCTTGAGCCGTGCCTTCCGGTATCTGGGTTGCGAGCTTAGCCATCAAGCCTTGTATTTCATGTTGGGCATCTGAACCCGGCGGCAACAAGGTTTCAAGTTTTTTCCATAAGGCCATTGCTGCAACAAACTCACCTGTTTGCGCTTTGGCCATACCGCCCAGCCACAAGCCGGTCACGTTATCAGGCTCTATCGCCAAGGCTTTAAAGACCAGTTCCGCAGGCTTTCCGGCCAGTTCCTCATTGTTGACATAGGCCAGCGCATCGGCGTAAAGCAGCATGATTTCCGGCTGATCGCCCATTAATTTATAGGCGTGTTCGAATGCTGCAACGGCTTTAGGGGATTCCTCCAAATACTTATAGGATCGGCCTAACATCAGCCAGCCCTGCGCATCATCCGGTTGCTTTTCCAGGCGCTCCGCGAGCCCCGCAACCATGCTGATCATTTTTTCCCGTTCAGGCGTTGCCTGATTTGCTGCGGCTGTTTGTGGAACCCGGGTTAAAGACTGATAGTTGCCTAATGCCCAGTAAAGCGATCCCGCCACGAAAGGAATGGCCAGAACCAGCACCCACGCCATCCATCGGCCTTGTCCCCGTAATGCTGGCACCTGACTCTCGACGGCCATGGATGATGGAAGTATCGAAATCGGTACGGAACTGACGCGACCTATATCGAGATCATCGCTTAAAGCCTGTTCAAGCTCGGCAAGCTGCTCCTCATAAAGCGCCTGGCTTAATGCGCCTGCTTGCAGTTGCTCTTTAAGCTCAGCCAATCGCTGCCGGGCAATAGCGATGTTGCGCTGATCCATATCTGCGGCTGCGACGGGCTGTTTTCGCCACAACGGCGGCAACACAATCAGAAAAGTAGCTAAGGTCATTACGCTGACGATCAGCAAAAATAGCATATTCAAGAGGGGTCACCTTTTTCTAACAAGCTGCGGATTTTTGCCAATTTTTCAGCATTTTCGTTCCCATGCTCTGCGTGAGCATGCATAGTTGATTCAGCCTTTTTACGCCGCACAAACAAAAAAACTACGACCAAACCGATCAATAAGAACGCTACCGGCCCTAGCCACAACACGCCGGTTTTAAGCTTAAACGGCGGATTGTATAAAACAAAGTCGCCGTATCGATCGGTCATAAACTGGGCTATGTCCTGCTTTGATTTTCCCTGTTGCAGCATTTCGTATACTTGCCGGCGCAAATCTGCGGCCAGTTCTGCATTGGAATCGGCGATGGTCTGGTTTTGACAAACCAGACAGCGCAATTCCGAAGTCAGGGTTTCGTAAGCTTCTTGTTGCTCAGGGTTGGCAAACTGCGGAGATACGCCAGCTGCATAAGCGATGCCGGACAGCACCAGTAGGAAGACGACTGCAAGGATGCAGGAGGTACGACCCCAAGGATGGGGGAGGTAGAGCAACGCAGGGAGCGGTTGCCGAGAGCAACGCAGGGAGCGGTTGCCGATAATCGATAAATACTTCATTAATTTTCAGCTTGTAACTTGGCGATTAAAGGCAGGAATACTTGCTGCACATCGTCAGGGGTAACGGGGCCGGTATGTTTGTAGCGGACAACGCCCTGTTTGTCGATGACGAAAGTTTCCGGCACTCCGTAAACGCCCCAGTCGATGCCGATGCGGCCGTCCTGATCCAGGATGCTGACATCGTAAGGGTTACCCAATTGCGCCAGCCAGCCTTTTGCAGCAATCGGTTCGTCCTTGTAATTCAAGCCGACGATAATGGCGGCTTTTTGTCGGGCCAATTGGTTCAGTATCGGATGCTCGGAGCGGCACGAGGCACACCACGATGCCCACACATTAAACAGCCAGACTTTGCCTTTTAAATCGGCCGGGGATAATTTTTCTTCGGGTGCTTGCAGCTTGGACGCAGAAAATGCCGGAGCCGGTTTATTAATCAACGGCGACGGAATCTCGCTGGGATGAAGGTTTAAACCCAGCGCCAGAAACACCGCGAGAACGCTAAATAATACTAAGGGGAGAATGTATTTAAGCATCGGCAGCTGCCTTCACCGGTGTTATTTTATAGCGTCTATCACAAGCCGCGATTAAGCCGCCTGCCGCCATGAACAAAGCGCCCAGCCAAATCCAGCGAATGAACGACTTGTAATAAACCCTCATGCTCCACGCACCTTGATCGCCCAGCGGTTCGCCTATCGCCACAAACAAATCCCGGAACAAACCGGCATCGATAGCCGCTTCGGTCATCGGCATTTTTTGCACCTGATAAACCCGTTTTTGCGGCTCCAGTTTGGCGACCTGCTTGCCTTCGTAACTGACGGTGACAAAAGCCTGCTCTGCAATATAGTTAGGCCCTTGGGTTTGTTTGACGCCGTGAAATTCAAAAATATAGCCGGACATATCCAGGGCATCACCGGGCGCCATACGGACATCTTTTTCGACGCTGTAAACCGAGGTCAAGGTAATGCCGACCACGAATACGGCAATGCCCAGATGAGCCACGGTCATGCCGTAAAAACCGGCCGGTACGGTGTGCAGTCGTTGCCATGAAAAGCCCTGCGGCCCCATCCGATCAATAAAAGACAGCGCAGTAATGGCAACCGTCCACAATGCTAGCGTTAAGCCCAATACTGCACCCCAGGAATAAAACGGCATCGCCAACGGAATCAGCAAACTGATCGCGACGCAAGCCAAAACAATCCAGCGCACCCGCAGGGCAATCACGTTGATATTATCTCTTTTCCAGCGCAATAACATGCCCAAGCCCACCGCAATCGCCAGCGGCGCCATCAGCGGAATGAACACCGCGTTAAAATACGGAGGGCCGACTGAAATCTTGCCTAAACCCAACGCGTCAATCACCAAAGGATACAAGGTGCCCAACAAGATACTGGAAGCGGTCACCACTAACAGCACATTGTTCAGCAATATCGCCGACTCTTTGGACACCAGTTCAAAGGTCGCGCTGCTTTTGACGTAAGGCGCTCTTATCGCATACAGCAATAATGACCCGCCTACCACGACGGCTAAAAAAATCAGGATGAACAGACCTCTTGCCGGATCGCTGGCAAACGCATGTACCGAGGTTAATACCCCGGAACGCACCAGAAATGTGCCGAGCAAGCTCAAGGAAAATGCAAAAATCGCCAGCAATACCGTCCAGGTTTTAAATACGCCGCGTTTTTCGGTGGCTGCTAACGAATGAATCAGCGCCGTACCAACCAGCCAGGGCATGAAGGAAGCGTTTTCGACAGGGTCCCAGAACCACCAGCCGCCCCAGCCCAGTTCGTAATAAGCCCACCAACTGCCCAAGGCAATGCCGATAGTTAAAAACATCCAGGCGATATTGGTCCAAGGTCTTGACCATCGCGCCCAGGCAGCATCCACCCTACCTTCGAGCAACGCGGCAATCGCAAAAGCAAAGGCGACAGAAAAGCCGACATAGCCCATATACAACATCGGCGGATGTATTGCCAAACCAGGATCCTGCAACAACGGGTTTAAGTCTCGCCCTTCCAGAGGTGCGGGAAACAGGCGTTCAAACGGATTGGACGTCAGCAATAAAAACAGGATAAAACCGATAGAGACCAGCCCCATCACCCCTAAAACGCGAGCGACGGTAGCCTCAGGAATAGTTTTGCTAAACTGTGCCACTAAAGCCGTCCACACCGACAACACCAAGCCCCATAATAATAAGGAACCTTCATGCGCACCCCAGACACCGGAAACCAAATACAAAGTCGGCAATGCGGTATTGGAGTTAGTGGCAATGTATTTAACCGAAAAATCATGGGTCAAAAAGCCATAGGTCAGGCAAGCGTAAGACAAGACCATGAATAACAGTTGGCCATACGCGGCGGGTTTTGCGACGCTAGTCCAGCCGGATATGGATCGGGAGGCGCCGATAATCGGCAGCATTCCTAAAACAACAGCCATGCACAAGGCCAGTATCAGCGAAAAATGCCCCAGTTCTGCAATCATTATTTTTGACCTGTAACGAGTGGTGCCGGCTGATTTTTCAAACTATCTTTCACTTCCGGCGGCATGTAGTTTTCATCATGTTTGGCTAACACTTCTTCGGCGATAAATACGCCCTGTGCGTTTAACTTACCGTGCGCAACGATGCCCTGCCCTTCCCTGAACAAATCCGGCAGGATGCCAGTATATTCCACGGTCACATCCTTGCTGTAATCGGTCAGTTTAAAACGCACCATCAAGCCGTCATTCGGTCTTTCTACGGAGCCTTTAATCACCATGCCGCCCAGGCGAAATAAAGTGTCTTTGGGCGCCTTGCCTTCGATAACGTCGGTGGTCGAAAAAAAGTACATCAAATTTTCATTAAAGGACTTAAGCGCGAACCCCGTGGCAAGCCCTGCTCCGATGACCATCAGGCCGATAAGCATTAATCGCTGTTTTCTGGCTGGTTTCATGATTTACTGCCGTTTTTGTTTGAGCGCCAGTGCACGTATAAACTGTCGGCGCTGCACCACTGGAATAATAATATTGGCAAGCAGCACGATTAAGGTCAGACCATAAGAAGTCCAGACATAAAAAGCATAGCCGCCCATGGCAAAAAATTCCTGCATCGTCATTACTTCGACTCCGAGATCATGTTTTTAACCCACTGCGCATTGCGTTCACGCAACAACAATTCGGTACGCGCCCGCTGCAACATTGCAATCAGATAATAAAATTTAAACGATACCGCCATCAGCAACAGCGGTATCAACATGCTGACATGAATGGACGGTTTATCCATTTTGGTGACGGTCGGCCCTTGATGCAGCGTATTCCACCACTCGACGGAGTAATGAATGATCGGGATATTGACCACGCCGACCAGAGCCAAAATAGCCACGGCTCTTGACGCGGTACGCTTATCGTCTATCGCGCCGTAAAGTCCGATAACGCCAAGATACAAAAACAGCAATATCAATTCGGATGTTAAGCGCGCATCCCAGACCCACCAAGTCCCCCACATCGGCTTGCCCCATAATGAACCGGTCACCAGTGCGATAAAGGTAAAGCTGGCACCGATCGGCGCACTGCTGATCGCCACTATCTCCGCCAGTTTGATCCGCCAAATCAAGCCTATGGCGCCGGCAACCGCCATGACCACATAAATGAATAACGACATCCAGGCGCTGGGCACATGGATATAGATAATGCGATAGCTGTCGCCCTGCTGATAATCGGCTGGCGCCAGATACAGGCCGCCGTATAGTCCGACTGCGGTTACCAGTAGAAAAATAACCACCAGCCACGGCATCAAGCGCCCGGTAAAAGCGTAAAAATGCGGCGGGGAGGCCATGCGGTGGAAGAAGCGAACTACGGGATCTGGAATTAAAAACATAGACAATCAGAAAAATGGTTTAAAACTAACATGCAGGAACGATCTGTTTTTAAGCTTTGCAGTATGAAGGAATCCAACTGCGTTCAAGCATATACTCAGGCAAGTCATTAAAATCAAAAGCGATGCCGTCTTTAATCATCTGCTCAACATTAAACAATTGCCCGACTTCAGGAATATCCTTAAAAAACAATGTATAAAAAGGCTTAACCAGCGCTTTTGAAACTTTCACGCCTATCGGACCGATAAAATTCCTTCGCTGCCCGACATGCGCCACTTCATCGATGGTAATCTCATCCAGCAATTCTTTTAAACGGGCGCGTACTTCCGGTTCATCTGCCAGGACTTCATCAAACAGAGGATATAAATGACAATAAAAAGTCACCCCCATAAGCTCTGTTACAAAAGCCGGCGTGTCCATTAAAAAACCGGGTAATTTGGGAAACTGCTCGTAGATTTTTTCTTTAACCGGACCTAAAGGCACCCACTCCACTTTGTCCAAACCGCAAGTTTTCAGCATTTCATCAAACAGGCGCACATGGCAAAATTCTTCAGCCAAATGCACGCGACTGATTTTATCTTCCAGGGCATGTGAGTTGGCCATATCGGGCACCACATCCCATGCACCTTTAATACCTACCCATTCATGTCGGGCAAACTTGTATATGCCTGTCAGCATCAAGGTCATGCGATCCAGCGATTTAGGGTCATCTTGCATGTCGACATAATTACGATAAAAAGCTTCAGGATCAGCCAGTGGCTTCCGTAATTTAACCGGGTTATCCTGAAAATGCTTCAGTCGATCACGTTTTTTAGCTAAATCCTTGTCCTGTTCCAACAACTCCCCGCCATGCTGCTGGGTAAACTCCCAGTAACTATCAAAATTTTCTTTTCGTTGTTGCTCGGTAGCCGGTGAAAAAACAGACAAATATTTAGTTGATACCATAATCATTTATTCCTGATCGTCAATATGATTGATTATTCTACGAGATATTATCAATGAATACTCATTTTTAATGCTGCCGATACCGGTAAAGGCGCCAAGACCAAAGCCATCAATAAAATGGCAATCAATATATTAATTTGCGCGTCAACGGGCAAGCCGCTGCCTGCCATCTGCACCGCGTTACCGGCAAAAATCAACACCGGAACATACAAGGGTAAAACCAGCAGCGACAAAATCATGCCGCCCCGACGCAGTCCCACGGTCAGTGCCACACCAACAGCTCCAATCAGACTTAACACCGGCGTTCCCAGCAATAAGGTCAGCAACAAGGTTCCCAGAGAATGATTGGGCATGCCTAAAAAAACCGCCAGCAGCGGTGCCACAATCAACAGCGGCAAGCCGGTCACCAACCAGTGGGCGATAATTTTAGCCAGGACTAACACTGTGGTCGGGTGGGGGCTTAATAGCATCTGCTCCAGCGAACCGTCATCAAAATCCGAACGAAACAGACTGTCCAGGGACAGCATGGCCGCCAGCAATGCGGAAACCCAGATAATACCCGGTGCTATGGCTTGCAATAAATGCGGCTGAGCACCGATGCCTAAAGGGAACAGAGTTATCACCAGAATGAAAAACAGCAGCGGATTGGCTATTTCGGAACGACGCCGCAAAGCCAAAACCAGATCGCGCCGAATAACGGCAAAGAATGCACGGGATAAAGACATCAGGATAAATGAATACGCTGGACATCGACATCGGGCAAGTCTATGTCATGATGTGAAGTGAGGACAATCATGCCGCCGTTAGCGCAATGTTCGGTCATTAAGGCTTCGATCAGGGCAATGCCCTGCTTGTCTAATGAGGTGAAAGGCTCGTCCAGAATCCACAACACATTTTCGGTAATCAGCAATCTGGCTAACGACAGCCGTCTTTTCTGGCCCGCCGATAAAGCCTGCACTAGGATGTCGTCATAACCTTGCAGATGAACTTTGCTTAAAGCCTCATGAATGGAATACCGGCCGGAATTGCTTAAGGCTACCGACATCCTTAAGTTTTCCAATACGGTCAGTTCTTTTTTAATGCCGTCCAAGTGGCCGACATAAGCCATCTGCGCATGAAACTGACTGTCTTTTACGTGGTCGCCGCACCAGTTAATTTGGCCGGAATCGGGTTCCCGGAATCCGCATAAAATACGCAATAACGAAGTCTTACCGCTGCCGTTTTTGCCTTCCAGCAATAGAATCTGTCCTGAAACCAGCTCAAAAGCCAGTTCTTCGAATAACACCCGGTCATCGCGAATGCAGCTTAAACCCGTGCCTTCGAGAGAGTATGTTGATTTTGTTCGCATTGATCAAACAGCAACTAACCGCTGCCGTACGGTTTCATAAAGCAGCACACCGGTCGCTACCGACAAATTAAGACTGTCTACCTGCCCCAGCATCGGCAATTTGACCAGTACATCGCATTGCTCTTTGGTCAGGCGTCTTAAGCCTTTACCCTCGGCACCCACGACCACAGCCAGCGGCACGGTGAAATCGGTTTGATAGGCAGTCTGAGTTGCTTCGCCTGCCGCGCCCATGACCCATATCCCCTGATCTTTAAGCCAGCGCAAGGTTCTGGCCAAATTGGTCACCTGATAAACCGGCACCGTTTCAGCAGCCCCGCTAGCCACTTTACAGACCGTCGGAGTAATCCCGGTAGCGTTATCTTTGGTAATAATGACGCCATGCACACCGGTTGCGTCTGCAGTTCTAAGGCACGCGCCGAAATTATGCGGATCCTGCACGTTATCCAGTACCAGGAATAAAGGCGTCCCTGACAGCGTTAACACTGCGTCTTTTAGGTCAGTTTCCGATAACTCGCCGGGCATTTCAACTTCGATAACAATGCTTTGATGATTATTGCTATCGGCCAGTTTATCCAGTTTTTTCCGGTCGACTTTTTCCGGCTCTATGCCCAAATCCAATAAATCATCAATCAACTGCGTCAAACGCTTGTCTTGCCGTTGGCTGTCAACCCAGGCTTTACCGATTTTTTTAGGGGAATAATCTAAAGCCGACTGTACCGAATGTATGCCGTATATTTTGCTTAACTTCATTTCTTACGACGTCTTTTTTTAGGTTTGGTATCCATCGCGACTTGTTTTTCCGCCAGTTCAAAATCCATCTTCTTTTCGTCCAGATCAACACGGACGACCTTGACATTGACGCTATCCCCCAGCCGGTAATTAATGCCGGTATGCTCACCTCTTAACTGGTGACTGGTCGCATCGAAATGAAAATAATCCTGAGCCAGATTGCTGATATGAACCAAGCCTTCAACATAAATTTCGGCGAGCTCGACAAAAAAGCCAAACGAGGTGACCGCTGAAATAATGCCGGGGAATTCCTCGCCAACCTTATCCAGCATATATTCGCATTTGAGCCAACTGACCACATCCCGCGTGGCATCATCGGCGCGGCGCTCATGGGCTGAGCATTGTTCGCCCAACACAACCATATCGGGAACGCCATAGAAAAAGCTTTCCACCGACTTGCCCTGCAAGCAATGCCTGATTGCACGATGCACCAACAAATCGGGATAACGGCGAATAGGCGAGGTAAAATGCGCGTAAGCCTCCAGCGCCAGACCGAAATGGCCTTTTAACTCGGGACTATAGACGGCCTGAGACATCGAACGCAACAATACGGTCTGAATCAAATGCGCATCAGGCCTATCTTTGATTGACTCCATCAGATGCATATAATCCAACGGCGTTGGCTTATCCCCGCCGCCTAAGCTCAAGCCCAGTTCGCCAATAAAGGTTTTCAGATTAAGCAACTTATCGGCACTCGGACCTTCGTGTATCCGCAACAGCTTGGGTATTTTTTTACTATTTAAAAACCGCGCTGCCGCCATGTTCGCGGTGATCATAAACTCTTCGATCAATTTGTGCGCATCGTTACGCACCACCGGCACTATCTTTTCAATTTTACGCTCTGCACCGAAAACAATCCGGGTTTCCTGCGTATCAAAATCCATTGCGCCGCGTTGTTCGCGGCTCACCCGCATCACCTTGTACAGCGCGTATAGCTCCTGTAAATGCGGCAGCACGGCTTTATATTTTTCGGCCAATGTCTGCGCCGAGCCAGCTCCCGGCTGGCTTTCGGCATACACACCATCCCTGGCGATATCGCCATCGACCAGCATTGCTGCGACTTCGTTGTAGGTCAATCGGGCATGAGAACTCATCACCGCGTCAAAAAAACGTGACCGAACAACCTGGCCCTGTTCATCTATGTATAGCTCGCACACCATACATAGCCGATCCACATGGGGATTAAGCGAACACAGGCCATTGGACAAAATCTCCGGCAACATCGGTATGACCTGTTCAGGAAAATAGACCGACGTGCTGCGTTTTTGAGCTTCCTTATCTAATTCCGAATTAATCTGCACATAATGCGAGACATCGGCGATCGCAACCAATAACTTCCAGCCCTTAGGGGTTTTCTGGCAATAAACAGCATCGTCAAAATCACGGGCATCTTCACCATCAATGGTGACCAAGGGAGTTGCCCTTAAATCAACCCGGCCTTCTTTTGCCGACTCCGGCACATCCTTACTAAGCGGTTTAATTGCTTCCAGCAATTCATCAGGCCATTGATTAGGCAGCTCATGGGAACGAATCGCCATTTCGATTTCCATTCCCGGCGCCATGTGTTCGCCCATGACCTCAACAATGCGTCCAATAGGCTGCCGAAGTTTAGTCGGTTGCTCAACGATTTCGGCAACAACAATCTGTCCTTGTTTTGCCTTGCCGGTGCCGCCTTTTTGAACCAGAATGGTTTGCGCTATATTTTTATTGTCCGGCACCACATAGGTAAAACCGTCTTCCTTATAGAGACGCCCGACAACATGATGCGTATTTCTCTGAAGAATTTCAACAACAGCCCCTTCCCTGCGGCCTTTTTTATCGACCCCGGCAATACGTACCAGCGCCCGATCATTGTGCAGCAAAGGATTCATTTCCCGTGGCGATAAGAACAGGTCATCCGAGCCATCATCCGGCTTAATAAAGCCAAATCCGTCCGCATGACCGATAATGCGCCCGGCAATTAAATCCTCATTATTAACCAGGCAATATTTCTTGCCCCGATTAAATAATAATTGCCCGTCCCTTTCCATTGCCCGTAAACGGCGGCGCAAAGCCTCGAGCTGGTCTTCGGTTTCAAGGGTAAACGCTTCAGCGAGTTCTTCACGACGCAAGGGTTTTCCAGCATGCTCGATGAATTGAAGAATTAATTCGCGGCTGGGAATGGGATTCTCATATTTCTCAGCTTCACGCTGAGCATATGGATCTTTTGTTGAATTAAAATCAACGTCTTTTTTAGACTTCAATGTCATTTAGATAATAAAATAAAAAGGATGGATACGATAAACATATCTTAAGTATATAGGTTTAGTATATCGATTAGAATTGAAAGAGAAAAGTTTTTGGCGTTTATGCAAAAAATCTTTTTTCTCCATTGGCTTAAAGTAACGTCATCATGTCTGACTCGCTTTAGGTAAAACGTCACGCTTAATTGACAAAATCAAAATGGATGGGTATAGTGCGCGCTCACTTTAGCTTTTACAGCTAGCCTCTGCCGAGGTGGTGAAATTGGTAGACACGCCAGCTTCAGGTGCTGGTGGGGGCAACCCCGTGGAGGTTCAAGTCCTCTCCTCGGCACCATCAGTGATCACAAAAATATAGCAGCTCTTGCTAGACATAATTCCACACCTTTGATTCATCGGGAAAATTTCAAAAAACTGCCTGCAGTTTACATGAAAAGCGCTTTTTCGATACCATTATTATGACTGCCAATCAAGCCAGTCGCGCTTACAAAACCGTTAAAAAGCACCATTTTACCTCTAATTTCTAGCGGATAAATCCGAAAACGCCATTGCCTATCTTTTCGGCAATTAACGGCAACGAAAGTCGCCCCACCGGCAATCTCTTGCCACCTTGTCATGTCAATCTTATGACCGTAATGAGCCAAAAATAAAACATTCTTGCCAACATATTGATTATCAGCTATTTTTATAAATTGGCACATTCCTCGCTGTAGTTATTGCAAAGCCACAATCTCAATCCACGAGGAAGCGATCATGACCGGCAAATCAGCAAACTTAGCGGTTATCAACAATCACACTTTTGAAGCAACAAAAGCCGTTAACCTTCATAATTATGACATCAGCAGCGCTTTACAAACAACATTGAAATTTACTGAGCTGATCGCAATTTTCTGTAGCAAAATCGCCAATAAGATTCCTCATAGCGCTTATGTTTATATCAATAAAGAATTCGATCTGGAAGTAAAAAGCGGGGTGTTTACCCGGCATTCCTGTAATTACGCACTTAAAGTTGAGCAGCAACAACTGGGCGAATTAAAACTGATGAGCAACCATAGATTCAGCGATGCCGACCTCCAGTTACTGGAAGCGATGCTTTGCTGCTTGATTTATCCCTTGAAAAATGCAACCTTATTTCACCAAGCTTTAAAAATGGCTTATACCGATCCACTCACCCAAGCCAACAACAGATCGTCATTTAATGATTGCATAAATAGGGAAATAAGTCTGGCTACGCGCAATGCCAAAAAATTATCACTCATTTTCTTTGACATCGATCATTTTAAAGCCATCAATGATACCTACGGTCACGATTGCGGCGACATCACCTTGGCTTCTAGTGCAAAATGGATTAAAGAAAGCCTAAGAGACAGTGATATTATTTTCCGTTATGGCGGCGAAGAATTCGTCATTTTATTAAGCGACACAGACACCAACGGCGCAAAATTGCTGGCAGAACGGATTCGCGCCTCAATTGAGCAGCACACCATAGCCTACGGCATGGACACCATCAAGATCACCGCAAGCCTTGGCGTTAGCACCTTAGGTGATAACGATACTCGCGAATCTTTCATCAAGCGTGCAGATGAAGCCATGTACACCGCCAAACACAACGGCAGAAACCAAGTCGTCTCGGCTAACTAAATCAACGGCAATGTCGGGTCGCCTCGGCAATTGCTCCTGCATTGCTCTACCTCTTGCATGATCCACATGGATGTGGTGAATGCAGATATTGCAGGAGCAAATATCTGTCCATGCAGTCGTAAAGCACCTACTGTTTGCGAAATATGCATAAGCTTTGCCCCCGGCTAACGTTTTCCAGATTTATAGGCTTTAAATTCGGGCTTGTTGATATATGCCGGCTTTTCACTAGCCATTCCCGCAAATTCAAACAGCAACTCCAGTTCTTTATCGGTCAACTCATAAAATGAACCGGCTTTCAAACGCTCCGGCAATACCACAGGCCCATAGCGCACCCGCATTAAGCGACTGACAGTCACTTCCTGCGATTCCCACAAACGTCTTACCAATCGGTTGCGACCTTCGGCAACGATAACGTTGTACCACTTATTGGCACCTTCACCGCCGAAAAATTTAATCTCGTCAAACTTGGCTTTACCGTCTTCAAGCTCCACACCCTGCTTGAGTCTTGCCAGGGTAGCATCGGAAACTTCACCCAAAATACGTACCGCATACTCACGCTCGACTTGCGTAGACGGATGCATTAATCGATTAGCCAGCTCACCGTTATTGGTGACCAACAACAACCCAGAAGTATTGATGTCCAGACGACCAACCGCTATCCAGCGACTGATAGCCAATTTCGGTAATTGGGTAAACACCGTCGGCCGGCCTTGTGGATCGCGACGAGTAACCACTTCGCCGACAGGTTTATGATAAAGCAGCACTCGGGTAGGCTGTTCGACAAACTTTTCCCAATGCACCACTCGATCATTGATCAGCAGGTGATCCCCGTCTTTCAGACGATCACCCAAGCCAATAGGCTTACCGTTAATCTTCAAGCGCCCCTCGTCTATCCAACGCTCAATTTCGCGCCTTGAACCGACACCGCCGCGCGCCAGCACTTTCTGAATGCGCTCGCCATCGGCTGATTGACTCCCGGCAAAGCCCTTTTGCGAAGGAAGGGATTGCTTCGGAAGATTATTCGGTTGTTGTGCTGATCCTTGCGATGGCTTTAGTGGCCTGCCCGATAGTTTCGGTGACCTGCTCGGCTGTTTCGCTGAACTACTCGATGATTTCGGTGACCTGTTCGGTTGTTTCTTGTTGTTCACTCTTTACCTGCATGGGTTGTTGCGTATTATTTAACAAAGGATCATCTAATGACATGCCAAGCTCCTGGATCTCTTGCAATGTCGGCAGCTCACTTAATGATGTAATATTAAAATAATCCAAAAATTGTTTGGTCGTACCGTATAAAGCCGGTCTGCCCGGCACCTCTTTGTGCGCCACCACTCGAATCCATTCACGTTCAAGTAGTGTATGAATGATGCTTGAACTGACGCCAACCCCGCGAATATCCTCAATATCTCCGCGTGTTGCCGGTTGACGATAGGCAATAATGGCCAGCGTTTCCAATAATGCTCGGGAATATTTTGGCGGCTTTTCTTCAAACAACCGTGATACCCAGCGCGACAGCTCCTTTCTAACTTGAAACCGATAACCGCTGGCTACCTGCTTTAATTCAACCGGCCTGAATCGATAATCCTCTTTGACCGCATCAATTGCTGCCTGTATTTCCTGTATTTCCGGCTGCTCAATTTCAGGAAAAACCTGTTGCACCTGCTTACAAGTCATAGGACGATTTGCAGCAAATAAAATGGCTTCAACTACACGTTTAATTTCCACATTAATTTCAGGTTGTTCAGTGACGGAAGGGAGTGTCGCAGGCTCAACTATTGGCTTTGGCTTGGGTTTCGTCGGCGAAGGTTTCGATAAAAGCTTCGGCGGTTCTGACACGTATTTCGGCAAAGGGTTCTGACTGGATAATATCGATGAGTCGTTCTTTGCTGAGCTCGAGGATGGCCAAAAACGAGACAACGACTCCGTGCCGACTTTCTTTTCGGCTAAATAGTTGCGAGAAAAGGAGACTATCCGCTCCTTTAAGGTTTTCCAAAATGGCTGACATGCGTTCACGGACAGATAAGGGCTCCTTGATAATTTGATGGTGACTGAGTTGCTCAACTCTTTTAAGTACATCCTGAAACGCCAGCAGCATTTCTTTTAACTGGATATCCGGTAAATCTTGTTCGGCATTTTTTAGCGCCGAAACATCGACGCTGATTTCAAATATATCACGTTCGATTCTAGGCAACTGATCAATTTCTTCAGCCGCATTTTTAATCAGCTCATATTCCTGCAACCGGCGAATCAATGTTGCCCGCGGATCTTCCTCGTCATCTTCAGCATCAGGCTGCCTGGGCAACAGCATCCTTGACTTGATTTCCGCCAGCAGTGCAGCCATGACCAGATATTCTGCGGCCAACTCCAGATTCAATACCCCCATTATCTGGATATAGGCTATATATTGATGAGTAATCTTGGCTATCGGTATGTTAACCACAGCCAGATTCTGCCTGCGTATCAAATACAGCAATAAATCCAGCGGTCCTTCAAAGGTGTCCAGCAGCACCTCCAACGCATCGGGAGGAATATAAAGATCGTCCGGCAGTTTGTTAAACGGTGCGCCGTTAACCATCGCCAGGACTGGCGATGGTTGTAAAATTTCAGCCGTATTTTGATTCATCAGGGCTACAAAATTTAAGCCGGGGCAAATCCGGAGTACAAGCTTCGCCTGTTTGCAAGCGAAGCTTGCACTCCGCCTGTCGCAGCCTATTAACACGGTACCGTCTTAAGTCGGCAGCCAAAACCAGGGTAAAAAACAAGCTATAAACCGGCAATTGAAAAAAACACTTGCTGTGCAAAATACAAAGGATATTCCAAAATCAAATTTAAAACACGTGTGTATAACAGTACCAATAAAATAATAAAGCCGAAGCGCTCCAGGCGATTATATTGCCACGCCCAATAACTCGGCAAAATACCCGTCAAAATCCGGCTGCCGTCCAACGGCGGAATAGGTAATAAATTAAGCAATGCCAACACCAGATTAATAGAAATCCCGGCAATCCCGGTATAAATCAGCGGCAAGGAAATAGCTTCTGATTGAGAATGTATCGACACGCCTAACCGGGCTATTAACGCCCAACCGACAGCCATCAACAAATTAGCAACAGGACCGGCCAAAGCAACTATCGCCATATCGCGCAGTGGATTTTTAAAATTCCGCGCGTCGACCGGCACCGGTTTTGCCCAGCCGAAAATAAAACCAGTACCCGAGATTAATAACAAGCCGGGGATAAGAATAGTTCCGAATAAATCGATATGCTTGACCGGATTTAAGGTTAACCTGCCCAATAGCGAGGCGGTGTTATCGCCGTATTTTTTGGCCACCCAGCCGTGTGCTACTTCATGCACGGTAATCGCAAAAATCACCGGCAATATCCAGACCACTATGCGTTGCAGTAGCGTCAATTCATCCATCATAGTTGCCTCCTCATCTACCCAACATCGGCGCCAGACCCTTGCCCTGCCTGATGATCTCAGTGCCATTATCGGAAAACTCGATAATAGTCGTTTGTTCAAACTCGATAATACCGCCGTCAATCACCAAATCCAGTTCGTGTTCGAGTCTGTCCCTGATCTCATAAGGATCGGTTAAGGCCTCATCCTCTCCCGGCAATATCAACGTAGAACTAAACAAGGGCTCACCCAACTCCTGAACCAGCAACTGGGTAATAGGGTGATCGGGAATTCGAATACCTATGGTTTTTTTCTTGGGGTGTTGCATCCGACGAGGCACTTCACGCGTAGCTTCTAAAATAAAGGTAAAAGCTCCCGGCGTTAATGCTTTAATCAGTCGATAAGCATCATTACTGATTTTGGTAAACATGGATACTTGAGCCAGATCTTTGCACACCAGCGTAAAATTGTGTTTATCGTCCAACTGCCTGATACGACGAATTTTATCCATCGCCTGCTTATCGCCAATCAAACAGGCAATCGCATAAGATGAATCGGTCGGGTAAACGATAATGCCGCCCTTACGGAGTATTTCCACAGCACGATGTATCAAGCGCAGTTGCGGACTCTCGGAGTGAATTTCAAAAAATTGAGCCATTAGATGGATGTTGAATAGTGGAATTTGAGCTAATTATACCGTACATCCCCATAAGCTCGCAGTTGAAAACCCTGCGGCGGCCAAACAGCGCCAAAAATCTTATGTCAAACGAAGCCTGCATTATTCGATCAGAAGCCATTGATTTTTTGAAGCGAACAATAAGGAAACATCCCTTTGGGATGAAGCCAAAGATTGGGAACGGGTATGCATCCTCTCCCCAATCCGCGCCCGATAAAGCAATCAATCGCTGGCCAGATTATCTTTGATAATTTTTGGCGTGACAAAAATCAATAATTCCTTCTTGGTTTTATTGGCTGTCGAATTGGTAAATAAAAACCCAATACCCGGTAAATCGGCGAAAAACGGGATTTTATTTTTGTTATTTCTTTCTTCGCCCTCGTAAACCCCACCTAAAACCACGGTCTCGCCATCCTCAACAAGCACCGAGGTTTTAATCTCCCGTTTATCAATACCGGGATTACCCGAGACAATTGTTGTGTTCTGATTGTCCTTCTTGACCAGCAAATTCATGACAACCGAGCCATTAGGCGTAATCTGCGGCGTCGCGTTCAATTCAAGAACCGCATCAATATACTTCACTGTTGGTGGTGAATTGGCCGACCCGGGCGTTGTCACTGGAATTTGAACGCCCTGGGTCATAACCGCCGTACAGCGATCCATGGTCATTACCCTAGGGTTGGATACGATTTCAGCTTTGCCCTCAAATTGTAAGGCCTGAAGTTCCAGATTCAACACATAATCGGCACCTCTGGCGAGTGTCATGCCCAACGCGCCCGGCGGTGTACCTGATATTGCTGCCGCGCCCAAATCAACCAGCAGGCTACTGGCATCCCCGGCCCCACCACCTACGGCGCTGCGCCCCCGCGTTCCGGCACCACCTATGGCAAATGATTTCCCGCCGCCAATATCCGCATTTTGTTTTGCTACACCAAACTTGACGCCTAAATTTTCAATGAAATTATCTTCTGCAATAACAACCCGAGCCTCAATCATCACCTGACGCACAGGCACGTCAAGCTTACGTATCAGCTTTCTTATCTCTTCCAGTCGTTTTGTGGTATCGCGAACAATCAAAGTATTGGTTCGGGCATCGACAACAACCGACCCGCGAGGCGACAGCATGCGTAAGTCGTCACTACTTCCTTCTGAGTGAACTGCCCCCTGTGAACTTTGCACAGCTGCTCCCAAAGATCCGGCAATGGAAGGTTTTTCCTCAATCGAACCGACAGATGCAGCTACTTCGGCGGTGCCGGTCACCCCGCAAGCACCAAAAGCACCGGCATCAGCGCCATTCAACAGCGCCCTAAAGCTGGCAGCCTTCGCGTAATCGATTTTAATGTACTCAGTCACCATCGGGTCTAATTGCGCCACGACTTTTTCTGTTTCCTGCTGCTTCCGCTTGTAATCCTTAATTTTATCCAGCGTTGAAATCAGCGTGACGTTGCCGGACTCGTATTTGCCCAACTCCTTGGTCATCATGATAAAATCCAAGGCCTCATCCCAGGGTACATCGTCCAGCTTCAAGGTAATCGTGCCGGTTACATCTTCACCGGCGACCACATTCTGTCCGGTAAACTCGGCCAGAATCGCAATCACGCTACGTATTTCAATTTCCTGAAAATTTAACGACAAGCGGTCGCCAGAGTATTTGGTTCGCGATCTATCCAGCGCATCTTTCTCTTCATGGCTTAAAGGACGAAATTCAACCGTCAATAACCCGTCTGCTTGAAACACGGAATAATCGTAAAGCTCATTTTGAGTCGCCACAGTAATCGTAGTTTGCTGCTCGGATGAGACGGTATCGATAAACTTAACCGGCGTTGCAAACTCGGATACATCCAGCCGTTTAGCTAGGCTCGCAGACAATCTGGTATTAAGAAAACTGATGACAACCTTTCCGTCTACTTTTTTGGAGTTAACGATGGTATTGGCATTAGCCAGAGTAACCAGTATACGTCCTTCACCTTTATCGCCACGCTTAAAATCAAAGCCGCTAATGTCTTGTGCAGGTATTAATGCGGTTACCACCGCATTGGTTGTCTTTGCTGCAACGGGTGATGCAATCGGCGCTGTCGGCACGGCAGCAGGTTTTAGCAGCGTAGGCATTGCAGTCTTTGTCCGCGTTAACGTCAACAGCACTTTATTGCCAACCACCTTTGTTTCAAACGGTGTTGTCTCAATCAGGTTAACAATAACGCGCAGCCTGCCAGCCGCTTCTACCACATAAATACTGCTCGCTGCGCCTTGATTTATTGGGTACATTTTTTTAGGCAGCGCACTTCTTACACCGGGAAAGTCCAGTGCAATACGTGCGGGATTGTCGGTCTTAAATATTTTGGGCGTCATAGCGGCGCCGGTCATTTCCATTTCAATCTGCAACGTATCGCCTGACTGTGCCGCAAAGTCTATACCTGATAGCGCTAGATCCCCAGCTCTGGCAGAGACGCTTTGGAATACAAATAAGAACAGCCCTAAGCCAATATAAGCAGATAATGACTGTGGGCGAGAATTTATTCGCGCTCTGTGGATAGTGGACACAACAGCGCCTTGTTCATTATTCATCTTTTTATCCTTTTTCATCACTCTGTCAACGCTATTGAAGCGGGTTGTTCACGCCATGTTCCCGGTTTATCAGGGACTATTTCCATCAATTCAATTTTATCGCTGACTATCCGTATAATTTTTCCATAATTTTTACCCACATAATTCCCGGCCTTGACGCGATAAATTGTGCCGTCACTCGCTTTTACCAACCCCCACAAAGCCGACTTCATATCTACGGTACCCACCATTTTTAAGCCATCCAGAGGAAATGATTCCAATTCTTCTTTATGCCGGGCGGTATCCGGCCTTATACTGCTACCCGTTGACACATCCACGCCCTCAGTCTGTTCAGGCTGCTCCAACGGCCTAAATGGATCACGCAGACCTTCCGATTTAAACATAAAAGGTTCAATCACCTTGATTTCAGGTAAGGGCTTAATAGGTTCTTTAGGCCTAGCCTTAACTTCTGAAACATACCGAGTTAAATCCGAAAAATCATCATTGCCGCAACCTGCCAGCAAGGCCATAACAAACACACAGCTGATCTGTATTATCATTATTTTTTCCCCCTTTTCTTTTTGGCCACTGTCGCTACAGTTTCGACATCACCTTCGTTATAGGTCTTTACCGTTGCAGCCATCCTCATTTCCCCTTCCTTACCTTCGGGAACAATGTTTACATCATGTACGGTAACAATTCGAGGCAACGAGGCCAAACCACTCACAAACAAACCCAGCTCCTGATATTTGCCAATAACCTCAATATTAATAGGTAATTCTGAGTAGAAGTCTTTACGAACCGGAGTACCAGGCTTGAATAATCTGAATTCAAGACCGTTAGCCAATCCTGTCTGAGAAATATCGGTCAGCAGGCTTGCAACTTCTTCTTTGGTCGGCATTTGCCGAATCATATTTTCCAGCTCTATTTCAATTTGCGCCAATTGATCCTGATAATCTTGCAGGTTGATTGATTTTTTTTGTTTCACCTCAAATGACTGCTTTAAATCCAGCTCTTTTTTCTCAGCAATATCAAGCGCCGTCAACTGATCAATCGTGTCATAGTAAACACCTGCACCGAAAACCAGAGCACATATTACAGCAATCGTTGCCGCCTTAATGGGTAACGGCCAAGTACCGGCGGCATTAGGATCCCAATTAATTTCTGACAGATTCATTTGCTCCCTCCTGGCGATCATTTTGATTACCCTGCTTCGCATGCAGAGTGAAATCACTTAACTGTTCAGGAGTAACTTTGCTCACCGACTTAATCACATCAAGCGTCGGGATTTTCAACCAGGCTGACGATTCAATGGCGCTCATAAAGGCAGAAACGCGTGCATTCGATTGCGACTTGCCCTCAAAAGTCAGCTCTGCACCAACCTGGGTAAATTTCGTCAGAAAAACCCCATCAGGTGTAACCCGGGGCAACTCATCAAACAAATGCACAATCTCCGGACGGCTTTCCTGTAGCTTCTGAATCAGTTCTATTTTGGTCAGCAACTTAGTTTTCTGTTCCTCAATCGTTTTAATTTGAGCAATTTTTATATCTAATAACGCTATTTCGTCCTGTATGACTTTATTTCTTTGTTCCTGGTAGGCCTTTAGCCCCTCAATATACATATGAACCCCGGCAAATATAATCGCTGCAAGCAAAACAGACACACCCATAGCATTGATAAAATCCTGCTTTTTCTGTGCCCGGAGCTCTTCACGCCAGGGGAGTAAATTGATTTTCGCCATTAGTCAAAACTCCTCAATGCTAGCCCGCACGCAATCATCATTGCCGAAGCATCATTGCTCAATGACTGGGGTTTTACCTTATTGGATAAGGCCATATTGATAAAAGGATTGGCGATGACGGTAGGCACTCCTATAGCCTGTTGAACCAATTTGTCGATGCCCGGTATGGTTGCACAACCACCCGCCAGAATAAGATTATCGATACGTCTATTCGCGCTTGATGATACAAAGAATTGTATCGACCGCTGAATTTGCTGAACCATTGCTCGCTTAAACGGATCAAGTACATCGACAGTATAATTGTCCGGCAATCCGCCCAGCTTTTTTGCCAAGCCCGCCTCTTCATAAGTCAAGCCGTAGCGACGCTGTATCTCTTCAGTCAACTGCTTGCCGCCAAAGCTCTGCTCTCTCATGTATACGGTGCGGCAATCATATAAAACATTTAAAGCCGTCATGGTTGCCCCGATATCCACGATGGCAACCGTTTGATTTTCTACGACATCCGGCAATTGATCAATCAACAAGGCAAATGCATTTTCCATCGCAAAGGCTTCAACATCGACAATTTTGGCTTTTAAACCCGCCTTTGCTAACGCTTCAACACGATCTTCAATGATTTCTTTTCTCGATGCCGCGAGCAATACATTAACCATTTCAGGGTTACTTTCATTTTCGCCGAGCACTTCAAAATCGAAATTAACCTCATCAAGCGAATAGGGCACATACTGGTCTGCCTCAACCATAATTTGCTCTTCCATTTCGTCATCGGTCAATGAAGCAGACATCGGTATAACTTTGGTCATCACTGATGATCCTGCAACAGCAACAGACGCTTGCTTTAGCTTTGACCCGGATTGCTTTAACGCAATTTTTATCGCATCAGCTATCACGTCGATACTTGCTATATTTTTATCAATAACCGCGTCTTGCGGCAGAGGTGCCACGGCATAACTCTCAACCCGATAACGAGCACCAACCTTACTCAATTCGAGTAACTTTATAGCCGCTGTACTGATATCAATACCAAGAACAGCACTCTGTTTTTGACTAAACCAACTCATGAACTAACCCTTGAAAAACTTGATATCTAATGTAATCAGTTGTGATCGGTCTATTTGCAAAACAGACCTATGGCACACTGCATTCCATGCGTTACTCTATCCCTATCCATGGGGTCTTACTTCCTGTATTGCCGCAGTCGGTCGCATCGGTTCCTTACCGATTGCGACACTTCCGCCATCCCTGGCAGTCGTCGGCTATAATCAACACTTACAAACTTATTTACTGGCGAAAGTATAGTAGCCTTTTTTATTTTGATGCTTAAAATGTTTAATTTATTTGTTCGACCTGTTGCTTTCACCTCCGGCAAAAACACGGTAGAGGCGACTTTTTTATCTTTGCTGTTACCGTTCCCCAGGATCATTTGTGGCTAAAACTCTAAAATGGTTGGTTATTTTTTTTATGACCATCACGCTATCCGCAGCCATTTCAGGCTATTTTTTATACAACGAGCTTTCAGTCGACCTACCTGATGTTAAGACCCTGCATAATGTTCAATACCAGACGCCTTTGAGTATTTACACTAAAGATAATTTGCTGATTGCCCAATTCGGCGAGAAAAAACGTACACCGGTTAATATAGAAGACGTCCCTCAGCAACTGATTAATGCCTTCATTGCCGCAGAAGATGACAGTTTTTATGAACATCCCGGCGTCGACTTTAAAGGCCTGCTTCGAGCCGGTCTGCAACTCGCCTTAACCGGCAAGAAAAAACAGGGCGGCAGCACTATCACCATGCAAGTTACCCGCAACTTCCTGCTGAGCAATGAAAAAACCTACACTCGGAAGTTAAAGGAAATCATGCTGGCGTTAAAAATAGAACAGGAGTACCCGAAAGAAAAAATACTGGAACTCTATTTGAATCAAATGTTCATGGGGCACAGAGCCTATGGCATTGCCGCCGCCGCTCAAACTTATTACGGCAAACCGTTATCTGAGCTGAGCTTGGCCGAACACGCCATGATTGCCGGCCTGCCTAAAGCACCCTCCATATATAACCCCATCACTAATGAAGTACGATCCATTGAAAGGCGCAATTATGTCTTGCACCGCATGCTTGAACTGAACCATATCACTCAACAGCAATATGAGGACGCATCCCGGCAGCCCTCCACCGCAAAACTGCAATCTGTCTCACCTGAAATTTCAGCGCTTTATTTGGCCGAAATGGTACGACAAAAGATTTTCGAGCTCTATGGCGAGCAAGCCTACACCTCTGGTTTTAAAGTCTACACAACCCTAAACAGCGCGCTGCAAACAGCAGCAAACCAGGCGCTTGCCAATACCTTACACGCCTATGACGAACGCCACGGATACCGGCATTGTAAGGGCGACTTAAATCGCCCAGTGTGTCAAAAGGCGACTGAAGTCGCCCCTACTAACATCGGCGACACCCTACCCGCCACCGTTCTACATGTAAAAAACAATCGCGTAACGGCCAACCTTCAAGACAAAACCCTCATTGAAATACCGCAGGAAAACTTTAAATGGGCAGTAGGGGCGACCGACCGGTCGCCCCTACAAATCAACGATATTATCCGTGTTCGTCAACTTCAAAATAATAGCTGGGCTTTAACGCAAATACCCGAGACAGAAGGCGCATTTGTTTCATTAGATCCATCCAACGGCGCCATTTTAGCGTTAACCGGCGGTTTCGATTTTTTCCGCAACAAATACAATCGCGTTACCCAATCAAAAAGACAGCCTGGATCAGGCTTTAAACCGATCATTTACACCACCGCGCTGGAACAAGGCTACACCGCCGCCAGCCTTATTAACGATGCGCCGATAGTCATCAACAATCCAGGCCAGGAGAACGAGTGGCGACCCGAAAATTACAGCAAACGATTCTATGGCCCGACCAGCATCAGGTCAGCTTTAACCCACTCAAGAAACATTATCTCCATTCGCTTACTAAAAGAATTGGGCGTTGAAAAAGCCGTTGCAACGGCATTGCGCTTTGGCTTTACCGAACAACAAATACCTAAAACCTTGTCCCTGGCACTAGGTAGCGGCTACGCATCCCCTCTACAAATGGCCAGGGTTTACGCCACCTTTGCCAACGGCGGCTTCCTGGTCAAGCCCTATTTTATTGAGCGCATTGAATCCAACGAGGGCGATATTATTTATCAGGCTAAGCCTAAAATTGCCTGCCCTAGCTGTGATAGCAAGCAGGAATTAAACCGCAGCTACGCACCCCGGATTATTACCCCGCAAATTTGTTTTCTGATGAATTCGTTATTAAGAGATGTCGTTCAACACGGCACGGCAACAGGCGCTAAAGTACTGGGCAGACAGGATATTGCAGGAAAAACAGGCACGACAAATGAACAGCGGGATGCTTGGTTTAATGGCTACACGCAGTCCAATGTAGCCATTGCGTGGGTTGGATTTGATGATTTCTCACCGCTGGGAAATCGTGAAACAGGTGGTGTCACTGCATTACCGATGTGGGTTGATTTTATGAAGACTGCACTGAAAGACACAGCGGAAACCCCTCTTGAAGTGCCTACGGGCATAGTCAAGGCTTTTATAAACCCTGAGACCGGCCTGTTAACAGCATCCAATGATAGCGATGGGATATGGGAGTTCTTTCAGGCAGATCATGTACCCACCAGCTTCAGATCGAACGACTCGGCAATAGGCTACAGTCATGCTGACGAAAGATCGATAGAAAACCTGTTTTGAAACAGTAGTCGCAGGAGCAGTTGCCGAGGAGCGGAAGCTTTGGCCGTGGCGAATAAAAATGTTAAAAGACTTTTGAGCGACTATTTATGTGGCGGCGACTTTAGTCGCCGAGTGAACGCTAAGCGGTCGACTGGGCGACTAAAGTCGCCCCCACAATTTAACGACAAGCATTCGCAATGCGCGTTAACTCCGCATCCAAGTCAAATCAAGTTAACTTGCCGTGACACTGTTTAAACTTCTTGCCTGATCCGCAAGGACAAGGATCATTACGGCCCACTTTATTGCCATCCCTGATAAACGGCTGCTCTGTAGTGGCAACGTCTTCCTGTTCAGGTGCAAGCAACGACTGCTCATAAGCATCCAAAGCAGGTGCCGGTGCATGTTCAAAATGCATTTCTTTGGGCGCTTGCATTTGCTCATCAATAGCATGAACGTCTTCTTCCTGTCTGACCTGAACTTTAAACAAAATCCCTATCACTTCATACTTGAGATGCTCAAGCAGGCTGGTAAACATCTCAAACGCTTCTCGCTTGTATTCCTGTTTGGGATCTTTTTGCGCATAGCCTCTAAAATGTATGCCCTGACGCAAATAATCCATCGCCGCCAGATGCTCTTTCCAGCTGTTATCCAGCACTTGCAGCATTACTGACTTCTCAAAGTGTTGCATCACGTCCTTAGACATCTGCCGCTCTTTATCTTTATGGCTTTGCTCCAGAATATCAATAATATGCTTGCGCAAAGAATCTTCATGCAATGCGTGATCTTCAGCCAGCATTTTACGCACGGGGATTTCAACGTTGAATTCCTGACGCAAATGCTCTTCCAGACCTTTGGTATCCCACTGCTCAACCATGGTTTTTGGCGGGATATACTGGGTAATCACATTATTGACCACATCTTCACGTATCGCGGTGATAATGTCGGAGATTTCCTCCGCCGCCATCAGCTCATTACGCTGCGCGTAAACCACCTTGCGCTGATCATTGGCAACATCGTCATAGGCCAGAATCTCTTTACGCACATCGAAGTTGCGAGCTTCAACCTTACGCTGAGCACTTTCAATCGAACGGGTTACCCAAGGATGTTCAATGGCTTCACCATCGCCCATGCCCAATTTCTGCATTAACCCTGCCACCCGATCCGAGGCAAAAATACGCATCAAATCATCTTGCAGCGACAGATAGAAGCGGGTCGAACCCGGATCACCCTGACGCCCCGAACGGCCTCTTAACTGATTATCTATACGGCGCGATTCATGACGCTCCGAACCGATCACATGCAATCCGCCGGCGGCGATAACTTGCTCGTGTCTGTCCAGCCAGGCGCCGCGCACCCGCTCTTTATCGGCGTCACCGGCATCTTCGCCCAGTGCCGCCAATTCCGCTTCCAGATTACCGCCGAGTACAATATCGGTACCCCGTCCGGCCATGTTGGTCGCGATAGTCACCGCTCCCTGCATACCGGCCTGTTCGATAATATGAGCTTCGCGTTCATGTTGCTTGGCATTAAGCACTTCGTGTTTAATGCCCTGCTTTTGTAATAACCCAGATAGCCGCTCGGAGTTTTCAATCGACGTGGTTCCCACCAACACCGGTTGTCCACGGCTAACGCAGTCTTTAATATCATCGGCAACGGCGACATATTTCTCGTCGGTAGTCAAAAAGACTACGTCGCCCAAATCCTTACGGATCATGTTGCGATGCGTAGGAATGACGACCACTTCAAGGCCGTAAATCTTGTTCAGTTCGAACGCTTCGGTATCCGCAGTACCGGTCATACCGGACAGTTTTTCGTACAGGCGGAAATAATTCTGGAAGGTAATCGAGGCCAGCGTCTGGTTTTCATTTTGAATGGCGACATGCTCTTTGGCTTCAATCGCCTGATGCAATCCTTCCGACCAACGCCGTCCCGGCATGATGCGCCCGGTAAACTCATCGACGATAATTACTTCATTATTAGCGACAATATAATCAACGTCTTTTTTGAATAAAACATGACCACGCAATGAAGCCGTCAGATAGTGCATCAGGCGGATATTGGTCGCGTCATACAAACTGGTGCCTTCCTCCATCAGACCATGTTCGACCATTAAACGTTCAACCCGCTCATGCCCTTCTTCGGTCAGATACAACTGGCGTACTTTTTCATCGACCGAATAATCGCCCGGTTCGCTCTCTTTTTCCTGTTTGGTCAGGAAAGGGATGATCTTATTGACTTTGACATATATTTCGGTACTTTCTTCGGTAGGTCCGGAAATAATCAGCGGCGTTCTCGCCTCATCGATCAGAATCGAATCCACCTCATCAATAATAGCAAAGCTTAAATCCCGCTGGACTTTCTGCTCCAGACTAAAAGCCATATTGTCGCGCAGATAATCAAAACCAAATTCGTTATTGGTGCCGTAAGTAATGTCTGACGCATAAGCTTTACGCCGCTCATCGCTTTCCATCTGACTGATAATCACACCGGTAGTCAAGCCCAGAAAGCTGTATAGCCTACCCATCCATTCGGAATCGCGCTTGGCCAAATAGTCATTAACCGTAACAACGTGTACGCCGCGCCCTGGCAAGGCATTCAGATAGGCCGCCAAAGTTGCCATCAGGGTTTTGCCTTCGCCGGTTTTCATTTCGGCAATTTTACCGTCATCAAGGATCATTCCGCCGATCAATTGCACATCGAAATGGCGCATGCCGAAGACTCTGGTCGACGCTTCCCTGACTATCGCAAAAGCTTCTGGAAGCAGATTGTCCAGCTTTTCACCTTGTGCCAAGCGATCACGAAACTCCTGAGTTTTTGCTTTTAAGGCATCATCAGATAATTTTTCGTACTCAGAAGCCAACGCATTGATCTTTTTGACCAATGACCTTTTCTTCTTTATCAGCCTGTCATTACGGCTCCCTATAACAAATCTAACCAACTTACCCAGCATGTTTTTTTCCGGTATGAATTTAGTAAATGATTGAATAAAACCATGAGATTATATACCGTCTACTATTTTAGTGACAGTTAAAAACACTCTTCACCCCACAGGCAAAAGGCTTTAGCATTAATAAAGATCATTTAAAAATCAATATCGAAGGTTTCGTTCAGGGACTTGGCTTTCGTCCGTTTGTGGTTCGTCTTGCCCGGCAACACCAACAAAAAGGCGAGATTGCCAACACCACTGGCGGCGTAATCATCGACATTGAAGGCCTGCCCGAACACCAACAGGACTTCATTGACGATCTGAACAACCGACTGCCGCCTTTTGCAAAAATCGAATCATTAACCATAACCCGGCAGCCTCTAGTCGGCTTTGATCATTTTCAGATTAAAGCCAGCATGGCTGACGGCGAGCACTCCTTCTTTGTGCTGCCGGACATAGCGACCTGCGCCGATTGCATCGGCGATATTTTCAACCCAGCCAGCCGCTACTATCACTACCCGTTTACCAGCTGTTGCCATTGCGGGCCGCGCTACAGCATCATGACCCGGCAACCTTATGACCGCATCCATACCGGCATGGCGGCATTCACCCCCTGTAGCGACTGCGGCCAGGACTACCAAGCGATAGACAACCGACGCTACCACGCCCAAACCATTGCCTGTCCGGCGTGCGGTCCAGGCCTAAGTTTGCTCGACGAATCCGGAAATCTTTTAGCCAAAAAGCACGATGCTGTAGTCGCCGCCATCTTGCAATTACAAGCCGGAAAAATCGTCGCCATCAAAGGCATAGGCGGCTATCAACTGCTGGTCGATGCGACCAACCAGCAAGCCGTCGAACGCCTGAGACAACGCAAACATCGCCCACAAAAACCTTTTGCGCTGATGGTCGCCGATTTGGCAACAGCGCAGCAGCTTTGCATGATCAACGAACTGGAACAACAAGCACTGACTTCTGCCGCCGCGCCTATTGTGCTGTTAAAGGCCAAATCGCCAGGGGCTACTTGTGGGGGCGACTTCAGTCGCCTTTGGGCGAATAAATTCGCCCTTACATCTGTAGTAGCGCCCAACAGCAACCTGTTCGGCATCATGCTGGCTTATTCGCCGTTACACCACCTGTTGCTGAATAAAGACAATGATCTGCACGCACTGGTCGCCACCAGCGGCAACCGCCAAAATGAGCCCATTTGCATTGATAAATCCCAGGCATTAACAAGACTTTCCGGTATTGCCGATTATTTCCTAAGCCATAACCGCCCCATCCTGCGTCCGCTCGATGATTCCGTCGTCCGGTTAATTAACGGCAAAATCACCGTATTAAGGAGAGGTCGAGGCTACACCCCGCTGCCGCTCACCTTAAAAACCGCTCTGCCCGACACGTTAGCCGTGGGCGGCCAGTTAAAAAACACCATCGCCATCAGTCATGGCAAGCATATTATCTTAAGCCAGCATCTTGGCGATCTTGATGTCGAAGCGACCCAACAACAATTCCACGCCACGCTGACCGACTTGCAAGAATTTTATCAAATCGCCCCGACCCGGATTATGCACGATCTGCATAGCAGCTATGCCAGCAGCTTGTTTGCCGCCAATTTAGGCCAGAAAACCCACCCAGTGCAACACCATTACGCCCACGCCTTATCCTGCATGGCCGAACACGGCCTGGAACCGCCCGCACTGGGCATTTGCTGGGACGGTTCGGGTCTGGGTACCGACAACACCCTGTGGGGCGGCGAATTTTTGCTGATTAACAGCCAAGGCTTTGAGCGCTATGCCCACTTTGCGCCGTTTTCATTGCCCGGCGCACATAAAGCCATGCAGGAACCCAGACGCGCCGCATTAGGACTGCTCTACGAAGCCTTTGGAAGCTGCGTCTTTGAGCGCGAAGACCTGCCTTTTTCCGCACAAGAATTAAAATTATTGCGGCCTGCCTTAAGCCGCCAACTCAACTGTCCGCGCACCAGCAGCGTCGGACGCTTATTCGATGCAGTCGCCAGTTTGCTGGGGCTATGCCAAATCAATCAGTATGAAGGCCAAGCGGCAATGGCGCTGGAAATGAGCGCTACATCAAGCGCATCCGACCAATGTTATGATTTCCAGATCCTATGCACAACGCCCATCGTTATCGACTGGAAAACCACGCTGGAACAGCTAGTTGACGACATACCGCTCAATCCGGTTGAGTTAATCGCCGCCAAGTTCCACAACACCTTGGCCGAAATCATATTGACCCTAGCCCAGCGAGCCGGGCAAAAAACCGTTATCCTAAGCGGCGGCTGTTTTCAAAATGCTGACCTCACAACAAAAGCAGTCCATCGATTAAAGTCCGGCGGCTTTGCGGTATACTGCCACGAAAACATACCCCCTAACGACGGCGGATTGGCTCTCGGCCAGTTGCTTGCCGCAAAATATATAGGATAACTTATGTGCCTAGCGATACCCGGACAAATTACCAGCCTGTCTGATCACAGCGATCCTTTAGCGCGTACCGGATGCATCAACTTTTCCGGCATTAGTAAGGACATCAGTCTGGCTTATGTGCCCGAAGCCAAAATCAACGATTATGTGATCGTTCATGCCGGTTTTGCGCTGTCCATTCTGGATGAAACAGAAGCTCAGGCCAGCCTGCAGGCATTCCAGGATTTAGCGGATTTCGAGAATACGTTATGAACTACCTGGACGAATTTCGCGACCCGGCAACCGCAAAAAAAATAACCGCCGCGATAAAAGCCATCACCACGCAGCCGTGGAATATCATGGAAGTGTGCGGAGGCCAAACTCATAGCATCATTAAGTACGGCATCGATCAACTGCTGCCTGATCAAATCAACCTGATCCACGGCCCCGGCTGTCCGGTTTGCGTTACGCCGCTGGCTTATATCGATAAGGCGCTGGCGATTGCCGCGCAACCGGAGGTCATTTTCTGTTCTTTCGGCGACATGCTGCGCGTCCCCGGTTCGCATCATGATTTACTCAGCCTGAAAGCGCAGGGCGCCGATATTCGTATCGTCTATTCGCCGCTGGATGCGTTGAATATCGCTAAGATCAATCCCGATAAACAGGTGGTTTTTTTCGGCGTGGGCTTTGAAACCACCGCCCCGACCACCGCCCTGACCGCCTACCAAGCCAAACAGCAACAGCTAGACAACTTTTCGCTGTTGATTTGCCATGTCTGCGTACCGCCGGTGATGCAGGCGCTGCTTGATTCTCCCGACAATCAGGTACAGGGTTTTTTAGGCGCAGGCCATGTCTGCTCGATTATGGGTTATCACGAATATTTGCCGCTGTCCGCACGCTATAAAATACCTATCGTCATCACCGGTTTTGAACCGGTCGATATTCTGCACGGGCTGTATTTATGCATCAAACAACTGGAAGAAAAGCGTTATCAGGTTGAAAACGAATACAGCCGCGTGGTCAAAGAACAAGGCAATCAGCCCGCGCAACAGCTGATAAGCCAAGTATTTGATATCGTCAATCAAAGCTGGCGCGGGCTGGGTAAAATCGCCGCTAGCGGTCTGGCGCTCAATGCCGACTACGCCGACTGGAATGCCGAACAGCGTTTTGCGGTCGCCGCGATTAACACCAAAGAACCTGCCGCCTGCCGTAGCGGAGAAGTGTTGCAAGGCCTGATCAAACCCGCGCAATGCGCTGAATTCGGCACGACGTGCACCCCCGAACACCCGCTGGGCGCCACCATGGTTTCCTCCGAAGGCGCGTGCGCCGCCTATTACCGCTACCGTCGCCATCAACATGTCTGAGTTAAAACTGAACTGTCCCCTGCCCCTGCACTACGAGCAAATCGTCATGGCTCATGGCGGCGGCGGCCGCCTGATGCAGCAATTGCTGGACCGGATTATCCAACCGGTATTTAGCAATCCCCTGCTAAACCAGAAACACGACAGCGCTGTGCTAACCGTCAACGGCTCCAAACTGGCCTTCACCACCGATTCCTATGTGGTCAAACCGCTGTTTTTTTCCGGCGGCGATATCGGCAAGATGGCGGTATGCGGAACGTTGAACGATTTGGCCATGAGCGGCGCCTTACCGTTATACCTGAGCTGCGCGTTGATTATTGAAGAAGGTTTCGCGATCAAAGACCTGCAACGCATCGTCGAGTCGATGCAGCAAACTGCTCAACAGGCCGGAGTATTGATCGTGACCGGCGACACCAAAGTAGTCGAGCACGGCAGCGGCGACGGCGTTTATATCAACACCGCCGGTATCGGCCTCATAGCCGAAAACGTCAAGGTGTCACCTGCCGATATTCGAGTTGGCGACAGCATCATCATCAACAGCGACATAGCGCGGCACGGCATCGCGATCATGCTGGAGCGCGAAGGCATGAATTTTGACAGCAGCATAACCAGCGACTGCGCCGACCTGTCCGGCCTGGTTCTGGATCTAATTCAAGCCGGTATTGACATTCACTGCATGCGCGATTTAACGCGCGGCGGCCTGGCCAGCGGCTTGATAGAACTGGCCGTCACCTCGCATCATGCTATCGAAATCGACGAAACGGCATTGCCGATACATCAGGATGTCAGCAGCGCCTGTGAAATTTTAGGCTTTGATCCGCTGTACATCGCCAACGAGGGCTGTTTTGCGCTATTTGTGCCCGAGGTGCAAACAGCACAAGCCTTGAGCGCGTTGCATCAACATCCGCTAGGCAAACAGGCCTGTCAAATCGGCACCGTTAAAACGACGCATCCCCGAGGCATGGTTACCCTGCAAACCGCAATGGGCATCAGCCGGGTACTGGATTTATTGAGCGGGGAGCAGTTGCCTAGGATTTGTTGATTAATCTTGGGCGATGCATGCAGCGCACCCTACAGGACTTGCACCTTTATTTAGCCTTGAACCTTGAACATGAACCCAACGTTAGAAATATTTTCCCAGGGCGAAGAAATCGTTACCGGGCAAACCGTCGATACCAATTCGGCATGGTTATCTGAACGCGCCGTCAACATGGGATTGGCTGTAACCCGGCATACCGCCGTGGGCGACAAACTCGATGACCTGATTGCCTTACTACGAGAAATTTCAATCCGTGCCGATTGCTGTATTTGTACTGGCGGATTGGGACCTACCAGCGATGACTTGACCGCGGAGGCGGTCGCCAAAGCGTTCGACCTGCCGCTGGAATTCGACGCCGTTGCCTTTGAGCAGATTAAGCGATTCTTTACGCTCAGAAACCGCGAAATGCCCGACTCCAACCGCAAGCAGGCGATGCTTCCCAAGGGTGCCGTGCGCATTGACAACGCCTGGGGCACGGCACCGGGTTTTTCCTTGCAAGTCGGACGTTGCTGGTTTGCTTTTGTACCCGGCGTGCCTAACGAAATGCGCCATTTATTTCTGGAATCAATCCAGCCCACACTGGCAAATCGGTTTTTATTGCAGCCGGATCGATTAATCACCATCAGAACCTTAGGCATAGGCGAGTCGGCCATACAGCAGCGCATTGGCGCGATTGAAATCCCGGCGCAGGTGCAACTGGGTTTTCGAGCCAGTCCCGACGATGTGCAAACCAAGTTACTGTTCCCTCAAAATTATCCTGAAGCGGCGATGACGACATTGGTTGATAAAATGGCAGCTGAGCTCGGCGATCATGTTTTTGCCATTGGCGGCTTAGGCCAGGCAAGCGGCGACCTGGTTTTTACCGTCGATCAACTGATGATTGCCGGACAGCACACGCTAGCCGTGGTGGAAACAGCCAGTCAGGGCTTGTTGGCGGCCAAGTGCCTAGGCGCTCAATGGCTGTTGGAAAGCCGCTATCAGCAATCCCTGGAAAAGCTGGGGCAAAGCCTGGCGATTACGCTTAATGCCGATGATTTGCCGTCGAGCGCCCAGGCCATTGCCAACGAAATATACCAGACCGGCAGCGCTGAATTTGTACTGATTCAGCTTTACTCCGGGGACGATAAAACATTTCACGATAAAGAGCAGGCCATTATTCTATATAATGTATTGCTGACTGGAGATGGATCTCATCAAACGACTCATTCCGTGGCAGGCCCTATCGAACGCAAGCAAAATCAGGCGGCGTTACTTGCACTGGATTTATTACGACGCTATTTACAACATAAAGAATTTTAAAATGCCCTTATTACGACTGTCCAATGTTTCCATCGCTTTTGGAATTCACGCTATATTGAAAAACGCCGACTTCCAGCTGGATGCCGGAGAACGGGTAGGCTTGTTAGGCCGCAACGGCGAGGGCAAATCAACCTTGATGAAGATCATAGCCGGCAATATCCAGGCCGATCACGGCGACATCTGGCGGCAACCGGAATTAAAACTGGCCTGGCTGGAACAAACCCCGGATTTGCCTGAGGACGCGACCATTTACGATGCCGTTGCCGGTGGTTTGGGCGAGTTGGGCGAGTGGCTTACCCGTTATCACGCGCTGTCGTTAACCATGGACTACGATGATGACAAGGCCCTGAATGAGTTGGGCGATCTGCAGCACCAGCTCGAAACCCATAACGGCTGGCATTTTCAGCAACGGGTTGAAACCACCTTAAGCAAACTGGATTTGCCCGGCGAATTAAAGATCAGCGGCTTATCCGGCGGCTGGAAACGGCGCGTAGCCCTGGCCAGAGCCTTGGTGATAGAGCCGGAAGTATTATTGCTGGATGAGCCGACCAACCATCTGGACTTTGAAAGCATTACCTGGCTCGAAGACCAGCTGCTCAATTTTCAGGGTGCAGTGTTATTCGTGACTCATGACCGCTCATTTCTGCAAAAACTGGCGACCCGGATTGTCGATCTTGATCGCGGTAATTTAGTGTCCTGGCAGGGCAGTTATGACGATTACTTGACCAGAAAAGCCGCCGCCCTGGAAGACGAAGCCAACCAAAATGCCGAGTTCGATAAAAAGCTCGCCGATGAAGAAGTCTGGATCAGGCAGGGTGTAAAAGCCAGACGTACCCGTAATGAAGGTCGAGTCCGAGCCCTGGAAAAATTGCGTGACGAACGCAGCCAACGCCGCAACACGCAAGGCACCAGCAAAATGTCCCTGGAGAGAGGCGATGCCTCCGGTAAAAAAGTGGTCGAAGTCAACGACATCAGCTTTGCTTATGAGGACAGACAGATCGTTAAGCATTTTTCCACATTGATTCAACGCGGCGACAAAATCGGATTGATCGGTCCTAACGGCGCAGGCAAATCAACCTTGTTGAAATTGCTATTAAAGCAGCTGGAACCCAACAGCGGTACCGTAGAACAGGGCACCAAGTTGGAAATCGCCTACTTCGACCAGTTGCGCGACCAACTCGACCCGAACATGACCGTTGCCGAAACCGTCGCCGATGGTAATGAGTTTGTCGAAATCGCCGGTAACCAGCGGCATGTGATGTCGTATCTGGGGGATTTTCTGTTTGCCCCGGCCAGAGCGCGTTCACCGGTAAAAAGTTTGTCGGGCGGCGAAAAAAACCGCCTGTTGCTGGCGCGGTTATTTACCAAGCCCTCCAATCTGATCATCATGGATGAGCCGACCAATGACCTGGATTTGGAAACATTGGAGTTGTTGGAAGAAAAACTAGTCGACTTTGACGGCACCTTGTTGCTGGTGAGCCATGACCGGGCTTTTCTGGACAACGTCGTGACCAGCGTTTTTGTACTGGACGGCACAGGCGAAGTCGATGAGTTTGTCGGCGGCTATACTGATTGGATGAACCATGTTAAGCAAGCCAAGCAGAGCGTATCTGCCAAGGTAAGGAAACCCGAAAAACCGGCGGCAAAGCCCGCTGCATCTACAGTAACGAAAAAAAAACTCAGCTTTAAAGAGCAGCAGGAACTGATTAAATTACCTGAACTGATTGCTGAACTGGAAGCTAAGCAGGCGGAATTAAACCGGCAAATCAGTGCGCCTGAGTTCTATAAAAAAGATCAGGCTGTCACGGCCAAGACCCTGGACGAACTTAAACAGATAGATGCCAAACTGGAGCAAGTTTACCAGCGATGGGATGAACTGGAAGCGCAAACCGAAGCAAGCGGCGGATAAAGATCATTGCGTCAAAACGCAATATCGATTATTCTACTCGGCTTCCCGTGTTCTACGGGAAGCAAAAAACAGGAGAGATGGCCGAGCGGCCGAAGGCGCACGCCTGGAAAGTGTGTATACGGCAACGTATCGAGGGTTCGAATCCCTCTCTCTCCGCCATTTAAGAGTACGGCGAGATACAACGAAGTACATAAACCCGCAAGTTATCTGGCTTAGCGGGTTTTTTATTGTCCAACGACATGCAATAAGATACATTGACATACCGCCACAAATGGCGGTATGTCGTTAAACCTTGGAGCATATACCGCCATGCCACTATCAGATTCCGCAATAAAGAACGCTAAATCAGCAGACAAGCCTTATAAAAGCGGGTTAAGCAACGCACATTTTGAACAAATTGGACTCATTTCCATACGCACGCTATGGTGCAAGATTCACCATCCGGCTACGGCCCGATAGACACTTGATATGGAATCGATTTGCCCGATGAAGTATCTCAGTTAATAACTGGCTAGGCGCCGTATACGGACCCGTATGTGCGGTGCTGTGGGAGGGGGCTACTTGAGTAGCTCCCTATCCCGATTAGGCATTATTGACCTCCGAGGACACAGTCATCATTAGAATGCTTTCAACATGATGAATGAAGGTGCCATGACTGAGTTCCAACAATTCAGCAGCCTTCCTCTCCCTTTCGGTACCGCCACTGGTGTTATCTATATCAAATTTTCCCGAATGAGCGGTGGCGTTCCGAATTTCGTATAGTGCACTGAGTGTCTCCCAAAGAGATACCACCTTAGTATTCTGATCGAAGTTAGGATTATTTCGTGCATCCTCAGATGCCTCGAAAATTACTTTATCATTTTCGCCGATGTGGAAAACGGTTGAACCACCTTCTCTGTCAAACAAATATTTGTAAACCTTTCCCAAAGCGTATCTCGTACTTATAATCTTGCCATTCGCATCCATTATTGGCGCACCATCAGGTTTCGCTATCTCAATTGAATTATCGAGCACGCGTTTCTTGGCAACCATCTCCAAAATTTGCCAGAATTTAAGACAGGCATAATCACGATTGTTCTCAGTCTTCGCGTCGGCGTAGATTCTTAATATTAAATCAACCCAAGGTGAGCTTTCTATCTTCGGCAACAGCCTCTGCAATGTATTAGCAGTCGAGGCCGGATTAAAATCACTAACTAGGTTCCCTTTATATCCTGGAAAATGAAATCCCTGCCATATTTTCTCTGATTGCAAGTTAATCATAACAGACGCAAATGATCGCGGCCTCTGCCCACGATCATATGCCAGTATCGTAAATATATTCTCCGCAAAGTGTGCGCAATGCGCCCCTGCATCGAGGTGATCAACTGCTTGAATATTATTAAACTCAACTGCAAACAGCGGGGTAGATGATGAGAAGGAGGATGCAATGCTATCAACCTTCTCTAACGCAATCCCATATGCTCCATGCATAAACGTATTTACAGCCTCAAGCATGTGATCATAGCTATACCCCTGACCAAGCGGGTGTAGGACATACCCTTCCATCAACTGCGGTGCGTGTAATAGACAGCCAACCCCAAATATAACCACTTTGAATTGCTCGCAGTGCGCTCTCCCAGTCGCAGCATTAGTTCGTATTTCGGCATTCACGTACCTATTTCTTTCATTCTCCAACTCAGAAACCTTTTTGTGCAGATCTGCCTCATCAAGAATTTCATCGTCCGAAAGCCAAAAAAAGCGATTTCTTGGATCATCTACTCTTATGTTTCTGATTTCCTGTCCATCTTCCCCATATATAAGTCTTATCCCAGACACTACGTACAAGCCTGTTTGGAAAGTTGCCGGAAGTTTTTGCGAGATTATTGCGATAATATTTTCAGTTGGCGCCGTCGCACCAAAACCGAATACGAAATTATTTCTTTCAATATCAACCCTGAATATGTCAATTTGGATATTTGATACGTTCTCCAATAACCCAGGCGCGTCACTAAAATCAATCTGAATATCTATTTCGTCGCCTACGAAGTACGTTGCCTTATTTAAGAGTATCCCTGGCATGGTCTCACCCCTGGTATGCTTAACGCCAAACTAACCGGCGCGCAGCAGCGCGAAGCGTCCGGTTGAGTGTTGGGTTAGATTTTTCATTCCGAGACAATGACTCTATACAAACCACCATTACCCTCCTTGTTGTATATGAGCTGAGTGGCTATATTGTTCTCGTACATAAACTTGAGAACGCAAACCACCGTAGACCCGTTATAACCGTAATTAGTTACTGCAACATCAATAGCAATACCTCGCTGTTTAATTAATTTTGCCTTTGTCGCGCCTCGCATTAAATCACAAAACCTTTGCACCTCAACATGCTTGGGAAGCTTTGTTATTTCCGATTCAAGTGCAGCAATCCGCGCCGATGCTGCTTTCTCGGTAAAGACGTAGGAACGGGTTTGTCCATCATCGCCAGTCATTACAGAGTGATAGCCATTTTTCATGATATATGTTTCGGGATCGATTACTTCCGCGATTGCACGAGTGCATACAAGGCTCAAGAAAAGACTTGTCGCGAAATAACTAATGTACTTACTCATAACGTCTACTCTGATTTTTCTGTGGTTGTTGATGCTGAACGCACTACTAGAGATTCGTACCATGCAGCGAAACCAAATGTGAATACTAACAGAGGAATACCCTCAATGTTGTAGTACCCAGTAAGCCAAAGATTAAACATCAGTATAGCCCCGCCAATCAAACGAAGCTTCGTTACTTTCTTCATTTCAATTCCATATTGGCAGCAAAAAGCATAGCAAGGAACGAGCGACGCTTTTTGCTGCCCATGTGCATGCGATTATTAGTTTTTGACATAAAGTTTACCTATTAACGGCTTTAATAGCTTGTTGCTGTCATCATTGTAGGATAGAACAACTGCACAGTTGTTTGTAACCAAAGAGACAGATTGCCAATTGCCTAACTCGCTACCAATTAATGAGGTATCTACTGGCGTATTAGTATAGGTGGTGTCGTCAAGATTTAAATACACCAGCGCATTAATATTGCGCGTATTGTTTTTATACTTTTCATTACGATGGCGTTCTAGCTCATCCCGCACCCTGTGAAGCACGTCTGAGAGTGGGATATGACTTGGACTGTAATGCTCCAATAATTCTTTCGGCTTTGTTTCCTCATTTATGCTCTTGAATTTATCCTTGTACTCTTTGTCCCTTTTTCTTCCCTCTGTTTGGATTTCCTTGATTTGGAACCCAATGTCTTTGTAAAAAGCATCATTTGGCTCAGCATCAGATTCCTTAACATCCGTACCCTGGACGTCTACTGGCAGGTATTTCAAAAATTCTTTTAGCACCCACACTTCACGGTTTTGCTTATTCTTATTTCCAAAAAATGAGACAGACTCCTTCAAGCCTTCTTTTACGGATTTCACGTACTCGTCCATACTTCTCCAAGAAAACTAACGTAGAGCTAACCGGGCACGGCATGGAAAACTAAAAAATAAAATCGTACTATAAACCGCGCTCCGGTTGAGCGCAGGGTTGGACGAAGCCGCTAACGCGGAGAAAAGCCCCACCGAACGGCCACCCGATAAAACAATTAAAATATAACCTCAAGCCCTCAAGCCCTCAATCCGAGGGATCGTTTAGCATCAAATAATGAGGTTACCCAACAATGACATCATCCGAAACAGAGTTCAAGCAAAACTATCAAACCCATCTTAAACACCTTAAACTCAAAGGACTCCAGCCTAAAACGATAGAGGCCTATTCCCGTGCCATGCGGCGCATCGGCGCTTATTTCGATTATCAAATTAACGATCTGTCCGAATCGCAGTTGACCGATTATTTCAGCGATTTGCTGGAATCCCATTCATGGAGTAGCGTCAAACTCGATCTGTACGGCCTTAAATTCTTCTATACCTACGTTTTGAATAAACCCTGGACGGAACTTAAGTTGATCAAGCCGCCAAGGACACAACTCGTAAGCCGCAATCCGTAGGGTGCAATAGGCGTTAGCCGTATTGCAAGGCTGTAATCGGTGTTGTACGTGTATGGCGGTTTGCTACGCGAAACCACCCTACAAATAATCCGCCTTACAGCGATTAATCCTTTCCGCCTTATCTTTGACAAGTCTTATAAAACACTTATAATTTGACTTATGAACACGATCAGCTGGAAACCCTAAGCCCTTAAGCAGCTTGAAAAGATCAAGGAAATCGCCATGCGTCAGCGGATTTATACCGAAGTGCAGGTATTGGCTGATTTCCCGAATTGCCAGGGCGTTAAAAAGCTGACTAACCATGCCTACAGCTACCGCCTGCGGGTGGGTGATTTCCGGGTGTTTTCGAGTTCGACGGCTACGTGCGTATTATTGACATTGAAGAGGTGAAAAAACGCGATGAGCGCACTTACTAACTACCAAACCATTCTAGGCGACGACGGCAAACCGGCGTTTGTAGTGCTGCCCTATGCCGATTTCGTAAAACTGCCCGGCGTTGTCCGCCCCGGCATGATTCCGAACGCTGTCGTTGGTAAGCGCGTCATGGATGGGGTCAGTATGCTGCAAGCTTGGCGTGAATACTTGATGCTGACTCAAACCGACATGGCTGAACGGATGGGTATTAGCCAAGCAGGTTACGCGCAGATTGAGGCCGCCAAGCGTCCGCGCAAAGCCACGCTGCAAAAAGCCGCCGATGCCTTGGGCATTACGCTGGAACAGTTGTCTTATTGAGATGAATGGCCTTGCTGGAGGTTGGGTTATCGGCAGCGTAACACAACACAACAAAGCTGTAAGGTGGATTCGCCGCTAGGCAATCCACAACACGACGACAGGCTGTCATCGGCGTTGTGCGTATGTGGCTGTTTGCTACGCGAAACCGCTCTACGGGACTTGACACATTAAATAATGCATATACAATTATTACCATGGAAAAGAAACTCACCTGGGACGAAACCAAACGGCAAACCAACCTGCAAAAGCATGGTTTGGACTTTGCCGATGCAGGGGAAGTGCTCAACTCGCGTTATCGTTTGGATTTAATGGTCGAGAGAAATGGTGAGCAGCGCCTACAGTCTTTTTCGTATGTGATGAATCGGCTGGCGGTTTTATCCTTGGTTCATTTGGATCGCAACAATACGGTGCGGGTCGTCAGCTTTCGGCCTGCAAGCCAATTAGAATCGGAGATGTATTATGAGTGGCTCGAAAACAACGTCAATGAGTCGTAAGCAAATTCTTGAAGCGATGAAAACTCCCCCACCCGGCGGTTATTACGTTTGGGATGGGGTTGATGAAGATGATCGCCCCGCGACTGAGGAAGAATTACGCGCAGGCATTGCGTTAGCGCGAAGCCGTGGGCGCCCGGCCGGTTCGGATAAAACCCAGATTGCTTTGCGTGTTGACAACAGTGTGTTGGAGGCTTTTCGTTCCACGGGTAAGGGCTGGCAAACGCGCATGAACGAGGCATTGAAAGAATGGCTTAAAGAACATGCGGCGTAGTTCCGGCATGATCCCCAATGCCGTCGTTGGTAAGCACATTATGGATGGAGTCAGTATGCTGCATGCTTGGCGTGAATACTTGATGCTGACTCAAACCGACATGGCGGAACGGATGGGTATCAGCCAAGCCGGTTACGCGCAGATTGAGGCCGTCAAGCGTCCACGCAAAGCCACACTGCAAAAAGCCGCCGATGCCTTGAGCATTACGCTGGAGCAGTTGGCCTATTAGATGAATGGTCTTGCTGGAGGTTGGGTTATCGACAGCGTAACCCAACGCAACAAAGCCTTTATTTTTCCAACCGCTCCACCGCCCCCTCAAACTCCACTTCCCCCATCTCACACCCCACAAACCCACGCCCCAACTCCCGGCAGGCAATCGCCGTCGAGCCGCTGCCGACAAACGTATCCAGTCACGTAGCCCGTATGACGCTTGCCTTTTGTATTAACTTGGATACAATAAAGCCATGAGCTACATCGTCGAACAAACCGAAGCCTTCGCCAAGTGGCATTCTGCCTTGCGTGATTTGCGAGCCAAAACCGCGATTGCACGGCAATCTGGGCGATGTTAAGCCAGTAGGCGGCGATGTGTCCGAAATGCGCGTTGATGTCGGTGCCGGGTATCGCGTTTACTTTACATTGCGCGGCGGCGTGGTCGTGGTGTTGCTCGCCGGTGGCGACAAATCCACACAACAAGCCGACATTAAACGCGCTGTTGAACTTGCTAAGGAGATTTAAATCATGAGCGTAAAACTATTGCCGTTTGATATGGTCAGTCTGCTCGACAGCGACGAGGCTATCAGTGAATACCTGTCCCAAGTGCTTGATGACGGCGACAGCGACGAGTTGCTACGTGCTTTGGGTTACATCGCCAAAGCTAAAGGCATGGCGATGATTGCCAAGGAGTCAGGCCTTGGGCGCGAAAGCCTGTACAAGGCGCTTTCCCCTGGTTCCAAACCACGCTTTGATACGATTTTAAAGGTGATTAAGGCGCTGGGAGTTAAGCTGCACGTCGAGCCGGTTTAGCCAATAGTCGGGCATAACAGCATGCCCGACCTATCGCTTATTTCTCCAACCGCCCCACCGCCCCATCAAACTCCACATCCCCCATCTCGCACCCAACAAACCCGCCCCCCAATTCCCGGCAGGCAATGGCCGTCGAGCCGTTGCCGACAAAGGTTATCCAGCACCATATCGCCAGGGCGTGAGCTGGCCTCAATAATATGCCGCATCAAATCTAACGGTTTTTCGCAGGGATGTTTGCCCGGATACCATTGCACCGACTTGAAGTCCCAGACGTTGGTGAAATGGACGTGTTTAGTCACCGCAAAGTGTCGGCGCTGTTGTTTGATGGCTTCAAGTGCATCAACTACGCCGAACACAATGAAGCGCTTTAATCCAAATTATTTAACCTGCATGGCAATCGAAAAGCTTGACATTGCCAGAGTCCAGCTATAAAATTCGCCCAGCTTGAAATAGTTTTACCGTTATGCTTATCTTTACGAAGTTCTTCTTGTAATTGTTCGTCCTGTTATCATTAAGTAATTCTCTAATTTCCCAGCTCCATCAGCCTTAATAAGGCTTTAATTACTAAAAATAGGATTACACTCAAATGACTACAGGTACAGTTAAATGGTTTAACGCTGAAAAAGGCTTCGGTTTCATTCAGCAAGAAAATGGCCCAGATGTTTTTGTTCACTTTCGTAACATTAACAGCTCAGGCTTTAAATCTCTTGATGAAGGACAGAAAGTACAGTTTACTGTCACTCAAGGACAAAAAGGCCCGCAAGCAGAAGAAGTAACAATCATCTAATTGCAGGCAAATAAACCGTAGCCCTTTCGGGGGCTACGGTTTTTTTATGCCTGTCGATAAAACAAATCAGCTAACACTTTCCGTTACCCTTTAAAAGGTAACACCCGCCTCCGAATGGTTCGGATATGACTAAAAATCAGGATCTCGCAAATCTAAAAAAATGTAACGTCTCGTTATCGCTAGTCGCAGGAGGCGCCTTAAAAATCAGGTTAAAATAGCCGCATGAATTCTCTCAAGCCGCAATCACCTAAAATCAGCAACGAAGACCGCACACCTCTAACCGATGCGTTATTGGAATTGCTTGCATGGCAGCATAAACAGATGGACAGACTGGAGCAGGAAATTCTCAAGCTCAAGGGCGAAGCCACTAAACCCGGAATAAAACCCAGCAAGATGAACAAGTATCCTGCCGCGAGGGCGGCGATGAAGGCGATATTCATGTGTTCGCCGAGATGCAGCCGAGTATTTCACTGACTAATTTTATTCGATGTACGCCGCCGCCTGCTGCAATACCGGACGTAGGATTTAACTTCTCCCAGCCGATTAAAGACAACGTTGAAGAAACGGTCAGCGGCGTGCACGGTAAGGGTGTGTTGAAAATTTACGGTCCCGATCTTGAAGAAATGCGCGGAGCACTGGAAGAAGCAAAAACGGTACTGACCAATGTTATCGACGCCATTGATCTGGGGCTTTATCGAGGGCGTCGTAGCTACAGATTAAACTGGATCGCCCGGGACCCTGGCCTGCAACGGCTTTGATGCTAGTAGCGCGCAAGACACCATTGAAATCGACATGACCGGAAAGGTTGTCTCGGAATTGTAACGGGTTGAGCGGTCGGCGCCTATTCACTTGATGCTCCCGGAAACCGAACGCGGCGGCGATGCTGATCGTCACACCTTTTGCTATGACCGGGGCCGCGTTCGTTTTATTGTTACATGGCATTCCTTTGTCGGTCAGCGCCGCAGGCGCCTATCGGCATAACGGCGGATGTCAGCACACTAGTTGCACAGGCCGAACAAAACAATCCTGAAATTGAAAGTGCGCGCCGCCGGTCGACATTGAACCGATTTGAGCGTGATGTGTTTGCCCCTTGCCCCGAGCCTGAAAAAAATGGCGAAGACGCCTATCATTTAGTGCAAACAGTTCTTTTGGAACTGCTGGATCCTTCACTCTCAAGCACTGAAAACAAGCCGAATCATCTGCAACTGATACTCGGCGAGATCGAGGCCGAACTTGATACCCTGATGGCATCGGGTCTATTAGCGGCTAGCTTTGAAGATTTAAAGCACATAAAAAAGCATTGACAATCGAATGGAGATCAACAACACTAGAAAGCCGCTCTCAACCGATTCAGTATTATATTCGGGGATCGAATGCCCATTCGATAATCGAAAAAATCCATTTATACAAATTTCGGAACACCCTCCGTTTGAGCGGTGCTCCCCTCGTATAAGGTCAGCCATTTTGACAAAAAAAATATGCACTTAAATTCATTTGATTATTTTAGAGGCCTGGCAATATTATTTATAGTTGCCGGCCATTCTTGTGCCTACTGGACTATGGAATCGTTTTATGAGAAAGTTTTTGCCAACTTAATTACAGGTGGCACCACTTTTTTTGTTTTTATTTCCGGCTTCTTTTTTCATCATGTTTTTTATTCCAAATTTCGGTATAAACAATTCATCCTGAAAAAAGCGAAGTATGTTTTGCTGCCGTACACCCTACTATCGCTGGCCGGCATTATGTGTTTTGTTTTTTATTTGGATCGTCCGCCTTATGCTGAGGTTTTTATCACCGACCAAACAAACACTTGGTATCAATATATCTGGCTATGCGTCCAATACTGGTGGACAGGAAGCATATTGGATGCTTACTGGTATATCCCTTTCATAATGATTATTTTTGCTCTTTCACCCCTATTCATTAAACAGATACAACTACCCATAAAGGTTCAGTTTGGGCTGTTTATTTTTCTATTATGCGTTTCCAGCCTTGTTCAACGCCCAGCTCATAATTTATCGCCCATGCATTCTGTGATTTATTTTTTTCCTGTTTATATGCTGGGAATTATGTGCTCTATAGAAAAAGTTCGAGTCTTTAAATTTATAGACGGAAAGAGTGTTATTTTAGGACTCTCTGTTGTTTTGATGTCAGTAGCACAAATTTTAATCTACAACCAGTATGGGAATTTTCATAAGGAAACAATATTTTCATATGAAGGGATTGATATGATAATTTTTCAAAAAATACTGATGTGTTTTTTCCTATTATCTGTAACACAGAAATTTGAAAATAAAGATATCCCTTTTTTAAAATATACAGCGGCGGCGAGTTTTACAATTTATTTCACACATCCCTGGATTCTTTATTTCTTTGATTATTTATCAGTTTTTGAACGGTTCAATTTTCTTCCGGGAACTCTGGGTTTCTTGGCTACTGTGCCGTTAATTACAGCAATAAGCCTGGCTATAGCAGTAATATTTAAATGGACTCTCGCTAGTAAAAGTCGCTTTGTTTATCTGAGCAAATAACAATAAGTTTTGTGCGGCGGATGTTTTTTGCAGATACTGCAGGAAACGATTCCGTCTGTGAGTTTGCGGTGAACGGGATCGTATATATGACAACGGTTCTGAATGCAAAGGGCTACCATAAATAGGAGCTTGCTATTAATTGGTAAGTTACCTGCACTAATGAGAAGTTACCGCTAAAAAAGGGCGCTGTATGCGCCCTTAACGATTAATCGGATTAAGCTTTCAGCAAATCCTTAACTTTAGCCATAATCCCGGCAGGATCAATGCCTTGATGAGGAAATTGTTCCCACAAACCGCCGCAGCCTTCTTTATGCGTTGCAATATGCGCATATTTTGGGGTCAAACCACGCTCCAGTAACCAGGAACCAAAGCGGCTGCCCAATCCCGTTTTGCGGTTATACGACTCGACCACCAACACCATCGGCGACTTGCCAATCTTAGCCATCATCTCTTCATCGATGACGTTCAAGGTAGGTTTGTTGATCAATCCCACATCGATGCCTTCTTGCTTCAGGCGCTCGACGGCATCCAATGCCCGATACAACGATTCGCCGAAGCTGACGATATAACCTTGAGTGCCTTCGCGGATAATTTCATCTTTGCCGGAGACAAATTTGTAATCGCCACCAAAATAGTCCTGGCCTTCAGTATTCAAAATAGTCGGTACTTTAGAGCGGGTCGAAAAGACAAAACGCAATCCTGGGTTAAAGAAGATGGTTTCCAAGCAGGCTTTCATTTGCAACGGGTCGGCAGGAAAGTAAAGGTTGGTCGCATAGCCGTCACCCAAGCCATTGTCGGCAAACATGTTGTTCAGACCGAAATGACAGGTATTGTCAGCCATGTCGTCAATCCCGGAGTGCGAGAAATGGCTGAGCACGTTAGAATTATTCAAACGCGCCATGGTGATTTCAGACAACAGCATCTCCAGGAAAGCGCTAAAGGTACCAAAAATACCCTGTTTGCCTGCTTCCATACCAAAACCGGCGGCTGCCGAGAAGTTACTACGCTCCATAATGCCGGAAGAGATAAACACTTCAGGAAAAGCGCTGTGAATTTTGAACAAGCCGCAAGAGCCTTCCAGATCACTGTCAACGACGCGGATTTTTTCGATGCGTTCGGCTTCGCTCATTCTGCCCATGATTTCAACCGCTGCATCACCAAAAACGTTGCGGTTGGCATCCCACTTGTCGCTGGAGCCTAAAAATACCGCGTCATTTTTTGGCGCTTTAATACCTTTAAGGTGATCGGCTGCCGCTTGTTGACCACGAGACTCAAGATACTCGACCGCCACTTTGACAGAAATGACGTCATGACCATGAGTAGAACCTTCCAGGCCGACAATTCCCGGACACATCGGGCGATGGTTAATGACGGCAACCGGGCCGCTGGTATTAACGGCAATACAAATACGCTTGTAAAGATCATCAAGATCTTCGCCGTCGCCTTCCAATACGGTTACGCCCTGACCGGCCAAGGTTTTGGCCGTGGAGCAGCCGGGCAGATAATGTGACGGATGACCGGCAATGGTGACATTATTATCGTCGATAATCAGCTTGACATTCAGTCGTTGAGCAACGGCCAGACGCGCAGCTTCTGCGTCGTTACCTTCTTGCTGGGAACCATCAGAACCGAGGCAGAACAATGTTTTAGTTGAATTAGCCATAGCCACGCCGTTGACGTAAGGCCACATATGGCCCAACCGTCCGGAGCTGAATTTTACACCGGGCGTAAAGCCCAGTTCAGGGTGACCCGGTAAATGAGAATGCGCGGCGCGGTATTCCATCAGACGTTCGGCAGGCAAATCGCCGTTAAGAGTAGACATCAGATATTGAGTGGCCACGCGATGTCCGGCTTCGTCAAAAAAGACAGGCACGTATTTATCAGTATCGCCCCTGAACAAAGCATCCATAATCATAACTTCCGGCACGGTATCGTAAGGGCCGCCGGTATGTCCGCCGACGCCTCTCGCTGCGCCGGTCGCGGTAAAAAAGACGATCGCGTCGCGGCACAGTTGAATATTCGCCTTAAGACTGGCGCGTTGCTCGTCGGTCAGAGTGCTATTGCTTGCGTTTAGAGTGACGCGTTGATAAGCGCCAAGATCAATTGGAAATAAATTCATAATTAAGCTCTTGTTATTATAGTAAATGAGTATAGTGGATCGCTCTGCCCAGACCATTATTAGTCGAGTTAGCAGGTGTCGCTTCCGTTAAATGAGTAGCGCTGTTCCTCTGCGTCTACTGGGGATCCCTGTGGCTTGGCTGCCATGATATTTAGGCTGCTGAAGCCATTGTCACTATGAAAAGCCACGGCATAGTGGAATAACGGGTGGGGCAATGTTACCAAACGCATAAAGGATTGTCAGTCTTTTGACGGCATTTAATTCTTGGATTCAACTTATAAGCGCAATTGCCATTAATCGGACATGAAAAAAGGTTAGCCGATATAGTTTCACCCTTTTTTCATGTCCGACCAAAGACGGCTCCGATACGTTCGACTTTATGCCTCAACCCAACTTACGATCTGCTCTTTATTGTGCCTACCGAATCATTGTTTGATCTAATCGTTAATAAAGTCAAAATATTCTGGACTTGACGTATTGCCATTGCCATCAGTTGACACTACTGATCCCGTATAACGGGCGCCATTACTGCCTGTAAAAGTCATGCTATGGCTTGTCACCATTGACGAATGGGTATATGTCCCGCAACAATCGAGTGTTACTGCACTGTCTGAGGGTACATCAGTAACCCATTTTATGGTAAATTTTGGGCCTTTCAGGGTTTGAGTAAGCAACTCTGTGATGACAGGAGGGCTGCCAGCTGCACCGCCGACACTCACTGATTGACTACTGCTGGAAGTCGCGCCTCCATCGTCGGTTACAGTCAAAGTAACCGTGTAGGTTCCGGCGTTTGCATACTCATAATTTGGATTGACACCGGCGTCGGTTGCTATTTGGCCAATTCCGAAATCCCAATCATATTTAATGATAGAACCGTCGCTGTCGGTACTGGCTGATGCATCGAACGCACACGATAAATCGGTACACGATGAGGTGAGCGACGCTAACGGCGCTTGATTGCCAACGCTGCTACCACCCAGCCAGGCCCATGCGTTCGACGCCTGCACTACACCGTAACCATATGCATTATCCTTTCCCGCAGCACCCAAATCCAGAGCGTTAGCAGTCAGTGCGGCGCGAATGTCCGAATTCGTCTTAGACGAATCAGCGCTCCACACCAGCGCAGCCACCCCCGAAACATGAGGCGTCGCCATCGACGTTCCGCTCCACGCTTCATAGCCATTACCGTTAGATGAGCTGACTACAGTGCTTGTCGAATCCAAGTTATCCGCAACGAGTTGTTGGCCGTCTTCCCGGCTTAGAGAAATCGCCGGAATGGTTGAACTGTTGCCATCGCCTAGCGTACCGGAAAAGCCGCCGGACACATTATTATAGATGACCGCCGCAACACCGCCGCCGGCTTTTATGTTTGTGACTTTGTCATAAAAGGTGTTACCACCGCGCTCACAAAGCACAACCTGCCCATTCCACGAACCAGCGGAAACGGGGCCGCATAAGCCACCATCTACTAACGAACCTGTTGCATCGACAAAACCCGCATTTTCAATATGCCCGCCCATGAAAGTGGTGCTGCCGACAGTGATTGTATTAACGAACGGCACGGTACTTAAAATCCCTACGCCCGGAGCTGCCAATTCAACCTGGCTATTCTTTTGGGAAAAGTCGGCGACTACCTTGTTGCTGTCCACAGCCGCGACGGAAACCACGGAATCATAGGAAGCAGGATAGCTGTATCGGGTGTTACCCGCGTTGCCGGCTGCGGCGACAGACAATATATTGTTGTTTTGGTATATGCCGTTAAAAAAATTCTTTTCAGTGCGGCTACTAACAGTCCCACCCAGACTCATACTGATTATGTTAGCGCCAGCGTCTTTACAGTGCTTAGCTGCATCAACCAAATCGGAACTGTAAGCCCAGCCGCAAGATGGGCCGTTAAACACCTTAACAATATATAACGAAGCCCCGCCCGGTGTTACGCCGACCACACCTTTATCGTTATTGGCAGCAGCGATCGTCCCGGCGACATGGGTTCCGTGTCCACAAGTATCGCTATTCCACCCGCTGGTTGGATAGCCGCCGACAATATTCACGCCGACAAAATCTTCATGATCAATCTTGAGCCCCGAATCAATCACACAAACCATTCGGCCGTTACCGGTCGGCGCGCCGACATCGGTAACGCCATCAGCGGGGGCACCATCCCAAACTTCACTAGCTTGCACCGCATCGATGCCGTAGGGAACCTGTTGCGAGGAGGGATAACGCTTGGCATCCTCTTCTATATATTCGATATTCGGATTTTTTTGCAAACCCGGCAACGCAGCTTCCGGCACCGAAACGGCAAAAGCGTTTAAGTCATCGAAGCGGTAATGAATTTTTGCGCCGGCTTTGGTTAAGGCGGCTTGTACTTTCGCAATGCTGTCCGGCAGGGATTTTATCAAAATGCGTTTATCATCGGCATCGGCAGTCTCAGCAACAAGGAAAACTACAGCGCAAACACTTGTAAAAAAAAACCGTTTAAATCTTTTCATCATTTCACCTTCATGATCATACAAGCAACATTGCAGCGTTGCTAAAATTAGTGTACTAAACCATCTAAAATCTAAAGCCGGAAAAAGAAAACTGTAAATTGTCAAAGTCAATTGCACCATCTGACCCTTACAGAGAAAATAAAAGTTTTTTATGAGAATAGACCTGTTTGGGGAAAAGGCAAATTCTAATTTGACATCGCATGGGCAGAAACTGCATGACTAGCCGCCGGAAGCACCGGAACCTGATCTGCAGGCTAAGGATCAAGCCAACTTTACCGATGCCGAATCACACATTATGCTCACAGCGGGTAGTGGCTTTGAGCGTGCCTATAATCACTACACGACTGCGTCCCCCTCCCTGTTTTTCAACCACCACCCTGGCACCAATACGTTCAACCAAAATAGGCACATGCGAGATAACGCCGACTTTTCGGCCCAAGGCTTGCAGGGTGTCCAGGCTGGCGATGGCGATGTCCAGCGTTTCCGGATCCAGACTGCCGAAGCCTTCGTCAATGAACAGCGATTCAACCTGGGTTTTGTTGGATGACAACGACGCCAAGCCCAAGGCCAGCGCCAGCGACACCAGAAAGCTTTCACCGCCGGACAAGCTGTGTACGCTGCGCACGTCATCGGCCATGTCGCGGTCGATAATTTGCAGCTCCAGATCGCTGCCCGGCACCCGTTGCAGGGCATAGCGTTTGGCAAAGTCTTCAAGATGTTGATTGCTGTGCGCCAGCAATGCTTCCAGGGTCAAGCTTTGGGCAAAAGTACGGAACTTGGCGCCGCTTCTTGAGCCTATCAATTCATTCAGGCTTTCCCATTGCTCCCAGCATTCTCGTTGGCCGTCCAACGCTGCTTTCAACAGATGTCCTGCTTCGATTTTTTTATCGTCTTCCCGTAGCAGGATGACTTGCTCTTGTTTTTGGCTATGCGCAAACTGTCTTTGCTGCTGCAATTCAGCCGACAGTTTATGGGCGTCTTCCTCGACTATTTCGACAGGATGGCTTTGTTGTTGCAAACAATCGTCGGATTTAACTTTTAATAAGGCCGCAGACTCTTGCAGGGTTCGCTCCAGTGCCGCCATTTTTGTTTTTTGTTCAGCCAGCCAGAGCTCGTCTTTTTCCAAAAACCGGCTTAACTGCTCAAGATCGATGGCCTGCTTTTGCAACGACAGGTTCAGAGCGCTTAGGGCTTTTTCCAGGTTGTGGTAACGTCTGGCAGCTTCGGTTTGCCAATGCTGCTGATTTTGTTTGCAGGTTGCCAGCCCGGTTTCCGTCTGGCTGACGGTTTGACCGGCTTGCTGATGAACGGCTCTTGCTTTCTGTAGGCTTTGGTTAATGCTTTGCTGATAATTATCAGCGCTAATCTTTGGCAGCACAGCCTCGCGCTCGACCAACAATTTTCGCATTTCATCTGTCCGGGTGTTCAACTCGGCCTGTTTGATTTGGTGCTGCTGCCGACTTTGGTTCAGCGCCTGCTCCGCTAGCTTTTCATTGTGGTTGATTGTTTCCAGGGATTTGGCGGCGGTTTCAATCTGCTGTTCGGTGAGCTGGAATTGCTGCGCTTTTACGGCGCAATCTTGCCTGAATGCTGCGGTGGAATCCTGCAAACGAGATTGCCAGTCTTCCAACTGCCGGAACGGTGTCGCCAATAACTCGACAATCGCTTGCAGTTGTTTTTCCTGATCCAAAATAGCAGCAGAGACATGTTCCAGATCGGCTTTATTTTTGGCGTACTGCTTATCCATCGTGGCGTATTCGATAGACAGCTTTTCCTTATTCCGCTGATCCGCATCGAATAAATCCTGCGCCGCTTTAAGCTGTTTTTGTAATTCGAGAGCCGCATTTTCCTGTTGCTTGATAAGTTCCAACTCGGAACTTATCTGCTCCTCGCGGATTTTAAGTGCAGGCAAAAGCTGAATATCGACGACTGCAAAATCGGCCTTATCGTGCATAGCTAATACGGCCCAATCATTGCCGCATTGAGCCAGTTTTTCCAGCGCCTCGGCCAGCTTGTCGGCCAGCGCTGTTTTTTGCTCCTGTCCTTGGCTGATGCTTTTGGTCAATTCGGCGATAGCTTTAATCAGCGTTTCATTCTGACTTTCCAGCTCGGCGACTCGTGCTGACTGCGCTACGGCATGTTCATTGCCTATACTCACCTGATCTTTCCAAGGATGCTCCAGCGCTCCGCAAACCGGGCAAGGCTGATCTTCCTGCAACAAGGAACGGAACTGTTCGGCGTTTTTATGCGTTGTCGCCTGTATCAGCTCCAAGGCTTTTTTGGCCTCGCTCAAAGCGATGCCGTTACTCATCTGCTGTTGGTTTAAGGTTTGCAGTTGCTGTGTGCTGTCATTAATCGTCTGTTCGGTGGCCGACAGCTTATCCGTGTCCTGCTTGATAGCCTGTTGCAATTCCTGGGCATGATTGGCCAAATTCAGCGCCTTGGTAGCTTGCTCGCGCTGGCTTTCAAGCGCGTCTTTTGATTGATGCAGGCCTTCAAGCGACTGTCGGTTGTCCTGTTGTTTTAGTTGAGTCAGCGTCTGTTGATGCAGCCCCCATTTTTGGTGACTGTTATCAATCGCCGACTTTAATTCGGCCAGACTATGCTCATCCTTGATAACCTCTAGCCTTAACTGCTCCGCATTGAGGGTATCGTCAACTTTCCGGGCATTCAGTATTTGATAGCGTTCCAGCTCGGCATCCCAGCGGCTCCATTCGGCTGCGACGGGTTTGATCGCTTGGTTTTGTTCCAGCCAGATATTAAGCTGTTGCAGCGCGGTGGTTTGCCCTGCCTGTTGAATCAATAAGGATTGATGATCTTTTTCGGCGCTATCCAACGCATTAAACAATTGGTTTTCTTCTGCGGACAAGGTGCTGACAGTTTGCCGGATAACATCAATGCGGGTGTCCAAGGCCCGCGCTTTGATTAATAGCGGTTGCGCCTGCTGCTGTTGCTGTTCGGTTTCGACTAACGCAACGGCAAGAACGCCGAGCTGTTCCTTTGCCGTTTGCAGCTTTGTTTCGGCGTCTAGGTGCTGGTCGCTGCTGTCTTTGAGTTGGTGCTGGGCATCCAAATATTCGGTATTTGCCATTTGGTACTGACTTAACAGCGGTCTTAAAGGCTGCGCAAGTTCAACTTGTTGCATCAACTGGCGTTCAGCATCTGCCGCATCCCACGCCTGTTGGCTGACTGCAAGAGCATCACCGGCAACCCGTTCAGCTTCTTGCTGTTTTTTCAGTTCGGCATACCAGCCGATGATTTTCTGGTTGCTGGCGATTTGCTGATCCAGATCGGCCAACTGAGCTATGAATTGATCGCGTTGCTGTTCCAGCAGTTGACGGGCGCCTTCATCCAACGGAATTTGATCCTGCATCCGGCTTGTAATCTGAGTTAACGCGTTCTTTTCCTGACTGGCGCGGTCGAAGGCGGCGATAGACAGCACCGAATACAGTTCGGTACCGGTGATACGCTCCAGCAAACTGGAACGCTCGTCTTTTTTGGCTTTCAAAAACGCGGCAAAATCGCCCTGAGCCAATAACACCGAGCGGCGGAACTGATCGAAGTTAAGATCGATCAGTTCGCAGATAAGCTCCAGCGTGTTTTTCTTGCCCTGCCCGAGGCGCTGACCATCATCAATTTTGCTTAAGATGACTTCCTGCGCCTGCAAGCGCCCATCGACTTTGCCACGCGCTTTGCTGACTTCCCAGCGCGCACGGTAATGCTGCTTGTCCTTGCCGATAAAATCCACTTCGGCATAAGCATGACTGGTTCCCCGGCGTAATATCGAACGTACGTCGGTGCTGGTCACGCGCAGATTTTCAGCTTCATCCTTATGGCCTACCGCAAAACCGTGACCGTCCGGCAGGCGGGGAATTCTGTCGTACAGCGCCAGACACAAGGCATCGAGAATCGTACTTTTACCGGCACCGGTTTGCCCGGTAATGGCAAATAAACCGGCCTGTTCCAACGGCCCTGCATTCAGCAAAATCTCAAACGGCTCGGCTAAACTGGCCAGATTTTTTCCGCGTATCGCTAAAATGCGCATTATTTCCTTCCTTGCAGACTTTCAACCAACTCATTAAATAACGCATTCATGGCTTCGGGCGTTTCCCGGTCATACTTGTTTTGATAACAGCGCTGAAAAACATCTAACGGTTGCAATTCTTCCAGGCGCTCTTCGATTTTCATGTCAGCTAGACTTTTTTCACTGCCGCTGTAAGCGGTGGATATTTTCAATAAGCGCACCGGCAGTTTGGCGATGGTTTCTTCAATTTGCTGGCGCAATCCGGGTTCCGGCTTTTCCAGTCTGATACGTAATTCAAGCAGCGGTCGTTGCTCTATCGGCAGATCGTCCAGAATCAGGTTTTCCAAGTGCTCGATCACCGCAGGCAGTGCCGCAAAATCTTTGCCGTTGGGGATTCTGAGCAATTGAACGCTGCGGGGGATTTTTACGGCGACGGTTTCGACCGGCCGACCTGCGCTTATATCGACCTGAACAAGCTGATGCGAATAATCGGTTTCATCAAACGACAGCGGAATCGGCGAACCGCTGTAACGAATGTGCTGATGGGTACCGACTTTTTGCGCCAGATGCAAATGGCCTAAGGCCACATAAGCAATATCGGCGGGAAATAATTCGACCGGCAGCGCATGTTGATTGCCGCCCAGTATTTTACGTTCGCTTAATTCGGATACTGCGCCATTCACCATATAACAATGCCCGGTCAGAATCAGGCTCTCGCCATTGCCGACCTTTTGTTGCAGCTGCGCAAATAGTTCAGCATAAAGCGTTTTCATGCCGGAGATTAACAGATCGTTGTCTTGTTCAGCAGATTCCATTGGCTCCATTGTACTTGATACAGTCGTGGGCAAATCGGCATTGCGCAAAAACGGCATGGCCCCGCACCAGGCTTTAATCTCGCCCGCCGCATTGGTCAGCGGCACCAACAAGCGCTCCCAATCGATACCGCCCTGCTCGTCACGCGACAAGCCGCCGACCACAGTGACGCCCAACGCATTAAGAATGGGCGATGGCGCATCCAGACGTGACGCCGAATCGTGATTGCCGCCGATTAAAACAATATCCAGATTCGGTTGCTGCGCTTTGGCCTTGACCAGAAAATCGTACAGCTGCGACTGCGCTACGGAAGAGGGATTTGCCGAGTCAAAAATATCACCGGCAACCAGCAGCGCATCGGCCTGTTTGCTTTGCAATTCCAGCAACAGCCAGTCCAGAAACTGCTGATGCTCCAGTTGCCGCGAAACGCCATGTAGATGATGCCCAAGATGCCAGTCTGCGGTGTGAAATAGTCTTAACATGAGTTTTCTTTTTTAGAAGAGATTGATGGTGTGCAATATACCAACGAAAAGCTGTCTGTAGGTAATTATTCAGACCCGACAATATAGGCTTGCAGGATAGCCTTGACCACTTCATAACGATGAAAAACACAAGAACGGCTATCTCATATTCAACAATAAAGACATTTTTCTCGCAACAGGGCATTCTTTCGCTGTTGTGCTAAGCGGCGATCAGACGCTTTATTTCCATCATTGTCTTATTGAGGCGGATGCCACAATCTTCCCATCATGTCATTGTCGCGCGGTTTTTATCCTAACACCCGATAGGTAATAGCACTTATTGATTGAAAAAGTTGAACTCTTTATCCTACGAATAACCTGTGTAACACCAACCGTTTTTTTAGGTTTATCCGCCTTAGTATGGAATCTTCAAAATTGAAACACACTAAAGCAAGTTATTGTGCCATTTTCAACTTGGATGGGAGCTAAAATGATGCTTAGAAAATTAACAACAGAGGCGTGGCTTCTTTATCTGAGAATCTTAAATGCCGAGCTGATATCGGATCTTCCAATGAAGAGCGAGGATAGGCAATACAAATTAGCAGATAAAGCTTATTACAGATACAGACGGCGACGAGCTTCAAATGCTTAGTGACCGGAAATAACAACAACCTGCCGGAAGGGATTTTTATTTTGATCTGCCCCGCCAGCGATCCATAAAATCGGCAGGCATAAAAAAAGAGCTTTGCGGATTGCATAAGCCCTTGATTTTTATGGTGCCTCGGGCCGGAGTCGAACCGGCACGTCCTTACGAACGAGGGATTTTAAGTCCCTTGCGTCTACCAATTTCGCCACCGAGGCATCGATAACTTTGGTAAGCCGCGTATTATATAGCAACAAAAAAAATAAACTAGACCTATCGCTAAAAAAGGTCGCGCCAGCATTTAAGCTTAATAAAAAGGTGGGCGCATAAAGGGTGAATACACTGGCCAATAGTAATCGCCCCAATAATAAGGATAACCGCGATAATAGGGACCGTAACCATAGCTGAAACCGTAGCCGAAACCATCGTAACGATTGTCGTACACATAAACCGGCCAAAGGTGAATGGTCGTGGCGGCAACCAACGGTAAGCGCAACACTTTGTTGCCTATCGTGCGTTCGACATCACCGGTAAGCATCCCCGCAACAGTGATTTCCGTGTTTTTGGTGTAGACAGCCGGATCGAGAAACTCAGGGCTTTTGATCAGGAATCGTCCCTCATTCGGTTGATCTGTCTGAGGGCGAGCATTGCTGCCTAGGGGATAATACAGCACCTGAATCAGACTGAAATTTTGTTCATTTTCCACATCAATAATAACGCCGCCCCAACGCACCGGCGCATTTTTATAATTGGCCATCTGCTGGATTGCCTGGGCATAAGAAATGTCATGCAGCGGGGGATTTTTTATCGCGGGCGGCAAACTTGAGCAAGCGCCCAACAACAAACAGGTCAGTAATAAATATCGTTTCATATTTTTCTCCTGAAATGTTCAGATTTTATTAACGCTACTTAACCAGAAATCACCTGAAAACGCTATTGTTGAATATACCTATTCCTGCAATGGTGTCTAATTGCAGTACAATAAGTGCCCCTTGTTCAACTGTGTACCCATGCCTTCATGAATAAACAAAAGAAACTGCTACGTTCCGATATTCGCTACGAATGTGGCGACGCTTTTTATGAGCGTGGACGCAGCTATTTTGAAACAAACAGGGTGATTAATCTCACTGTTAAAAGCGAAGGGGCTCTTTTTGTACAGCTCAATGCCGCCGTGAAAGGCAGCCATAAAGACCCGTACCGACAAAATATCCGCATCGTCTGGCGCCCGGACTATAGCGCGGCAGAAATTGAAGGCGACTGCACTTGCCCGGTCGGTTATAACTGCAAGCACGTTGCCGCTGTTTGCCTGATGTATCAGAATTCCGGGCAAAGCCTTGCTATATCGGAGACAAAATCCAGTTGTCTGGATTGGCTAAATAGCCTTCATGAACAAGCGCCTGCACAGCACGATGTCCGCCAGGAATTTATTGCTTACCTCCTCAAACCCGGTAATGCAAAACACGAATTCACGATTGATCTTTTAATCACCAAAGCAAAGAAAACCGGAGGTTTAACTAAAGGCAGAAAAACAACCTTAAACAATTTACGCTACAGCTATGCCTATACCAGTTATATTCAACCGGAAGATCAGGAGATTGCCAAACTGCTGACTGCGCTTAATCCCGTTTTTAAAGACGAACCCTTGATTGCCGGCGCCACTGGCTATTTAGCCTTGTCCAAGTTATTGAAAACAGGTCGGCTGTTCTGGCAGGACATCGAACGGCCTGCGTTAACAAGAGGCACCGACCGCGATTTAAAACTTGACTGGCGGACAGCCGATAACGGCGATTATCAATTAGCTGTCGAAATCGATCCCCCTGCCATTTTGCTGCTGACCGATCCTCCGCAATACCTGGACAATTCTTTGGGCTTGCTAGGCGCGCTCAACGCGCATAATCTGTCGACCGATCAACTTAAAAATATCCTGGCCGCCCCGCTTATCCCGCCCGAATATGCCGATGAATTCAGCCAACGCCTGATTATCGAACACCCCGGCCTGCCGCTGCCCGCCCCAAAAAAAGTCGAATTAATCGAAGCCGATCAGCTGACGCCTACGCCCAAGCTATTGCTGTTCGGTCATCAGGTAACGGCCCAGCAATACACGCATTTTATGGCGGTATGTTTCAATTACGGGGACTGGACGCTTTCTGCAATCACCCCTGAAGACTATAGCGTGGTAAAAACCGATCGAGGACTGGTGAGGATTAAACGCGACGTAGAAACCGAACAACTGGCCATACACCGTCTGACCGACCTTGGTTTTACCCCCGCACCTTTCATGGAAACCGGCCTACAAGAACTGCTTTTATTCAGCCAGTCAAAAACCATAATGGACAGTGCCGCACGCTGGGGCGACTTTCTCCAAAACACCCTGCTGGAGCTGGAACAGGACGGCTGGGTTATCGATATCGATGAAAGTTTCCTGCTTAATTTTCAAACCGCCCAGAACTGGGAAGCCGAAATCAGCGAAAGCCAGCAAGACTGGTTCGAGATGAGCTTCAACATAGAAGTTGACGGCCAGCCCATGCCTTTACTGCCGTTGATTATGCCGGTGCTGGAAAACTACGACCCGGAAAACCTGCCGGAAATGCTCAGCATTCCTTTGGGCGAGCACAATTATCTGACCTTGCCCAGCGACAAGATCAAACCGTTCCTGAATGTGTTGCTAGAACTGTTTAACAGCAGCACCATGGGCAAAGACGGCTCGTTGAAACTGTCCCGCTTTAATGCCGCCGCACTGGCCGACCTGGAAGAACACAGCCACGGCCTGTTCAGTATCAACGGCGGAAAAGAGTTGCGGGAACTGGGGCAAAAACTGAAAAACTTTACCGGCATTCAGGATGTCGCCCTGCCTGTCAACTTGCAGGCAGAACTGCGTCATTACCAGCAGCAGGGACTCAACTGGCTGCAATTTTTACGGGAATACAAATTCTCCGGCATTCTGGCCGACGACATGGGCTTGGGCAAAACCATACAGACACTCGCCCACCTGTTGATCGAAAAACAAAGCGGCCGGATGAGCCTGCCCAGCCTGATCATCGCGCCGACCAGTCTGATGAGCAACTGGCGACGGGAAACCGAACGATTCACCCCCGACTTGAAAATCCTGATCCTGCAGGGCACCGAACGCAAGCAGCTGTTCTACAAAATCCGAGACTACGACCTGATCCTGACCACCTACCCGCTGTTGACACGAGACGAGGAAACCCTGCTGGAGCATGACTATCATTACCTGATTCTGGACGAAGCCCAGGTCGTTAAAAATCCGCTATCCAAAGCCGCGCAATTGGTGCGCCGCATTAAAGCCAATCACCGGCTATGCCTGACCGGCACGCCGATGGAAAACCATCTGGGCGAACTGTGGACGCAATTCGATTTTTTGATGCCGGGCTTTCTGAGCGACAGCGCCACCTTTAAAAAACGCTACCGCACCCCGATTGAAGTGCATGGCGATAGCGAGCAACGAGCGCGGCTGTCGCGCCGGATTGCACCGTTTATGCTGCGCCGCACCAAGCAGGAAGTCGCCACCGAATTGCCGCCTAAAACCGAAATTATTCGTTCCGTACCGCTGTATCCGAAACAGGCCGCGTTATACGAGAGCATCCGCCTGACCATGGAGAAAAAGGTCCGCGATGCGATTGCCCAAAAAGGCCTGTCGCGCAGCCATATCACCATCCTCGATGCCTTGCTTAAACTGCGCCAGACCTGTTGCGACCCGCGCACCCTGCGGCTAGTAGAAGCGCAAAAAGTGCAGGAATCCGCCAAACTCGATTTGCTGATGGAGCTATTGCCGGAACAACTGGAAGAAGGCCGACGAATTTTGGTGTTCTCGCAATTCACCCGGATGATTGCGCTGATTGAAGATGCGTTAAGTGCCCAAAAAATTGGCTACACCAAATTGACCGGCCAAACCCGCAACCGTGACGAAGCCATAGAACGTTTTAAAAGCGGCGAAGTTGATGTGTTCCTGATCAGCCTGAAAGCGGGCGGAGTCGGCTTAAACTTGACCGAAGCCGACACCGTGATTATTTACGACCCGTGGTGGAACCCCGCCGCAGAAAGCCAGGCCGCAGACCGCGTCCATCGCATAGGCCAGGATAAGCCGGTTTTCGTTTACAAACTCATTACCGAAAATACGGTAGAAGAAAAGATTATCGCGATGCAGGACAAAAAGCGCGCGCTGGCTGAAGGGATTTATAAAGGCGGCGAAAAAGAGGAATCGTTGAAACTGACGGCGGAAGATTTGACGGCTTTGTTTGAGCCGTTGTGAGGCTTAAGGCATAACACCACGAAGATACAAAGGGCACGAAGAAAAGCTAAGGTAAAGCTTCGTGTCTAATTATTTCAAGCTTATCTCGTTCCCACGTAGCGCGTGGGAACGAGATAAATATGACAAACCTTACGCCAAATACCGCCAAGGTAAATTGTAATGTTAGCTATAAATAAAGCCATGAAACAGCAATAAAAATGAATATGAAAGTTCGCGTTATTATAAAAAAACTATCAAATCCTCGCGTTAGAAGGCGATTAAAAATTGGCCTCTGTGTTTATGGTGGTGTGGTTATGATTGGTCTGTTATTTAAGCTTGTCTATGATATTGGTTATTTTAACGCGCAGTCACTTAAAAATGATACGAATACTGAGCTACCTATTACGCATCCAGTACTGACAATGGAATCTGCTCAGCGTATTGTGTCTGGTGCGCTAAAAGAAGACCCTACTAACCCAAAAACAACTGTGGATCAGATTATTGATAGCAATCATAAACTTTCAGCCATTATTATAGAAAACAATAAACTAAAAAAAATTGCTTGGATTATAGATATGCGTTTGTTTTTTACCGGCGATCTATTCAATGACGCAGGTTATAATTTGACCAAAGGTATTGAGTAAGAAGCAGAGGGTCAGGCGTTACAATTTACACTAGAAATGTCAAATGTAAGGCCTGCCCCCGTCTGTGTTGCCTTTTCAATGGCTGACGCGTTGGGCTTCGCGATGCGTTTTCTTAGTCAGTCCATCCGACGGTCCGCACGAAAATTGGCTTTCGCCCCGTCCTCCTTCCAGCGCGTGAACCACTCGGTCAAATCGCGGGTGTCGCCCAGCCCGCAGAGACGGCGATCAATGGCGTCCTGGTTGCCCCAAACCACCTCAGCCAAGGCGCCACCGGCCACGCGCGATTCGATGTCCTTACAGTAAAGCCCCTGGTCACGCTGGACATAGAATCCGTACGTGCGGCAAGCCACCGGGCGGTGGGCGTAGACCAGGCAGGCCCCCGCCGACCGGTCCAACAACGGGCAGACGATGGGGCGTGATGACTGCTCGGCCAGCGCGGCGATGTCCTCGCCAATTTCCCGAAGCCTCTCCGGGGGCAGCGCCGCCAGTCCGTCCCGCAGTAATTCCCATTCCGCCGCAGTGAGCCGGGGTACTTCGGCGAGCCGTCGGCAACAGCCGTCGCAGCCCAGGCGGCATAGCCAATCGAGATTGTCGGCACCGATAGCGCCTACGCGCGCTTCGATGTCAGCATGGAGTTGGGTAAGTGTATTCATCTTCGTATCCGGCCTTTTTAACCGCGCGTTGAAAAAAGCTTCATTATGGGTTGAGTAATAATGGAACTGAAATTTCGAATAGCCGAAATAATACTCTAAACCGGCATTTACCGTTTAAGGATCTGAACCAATAGGCTGTTTGAGTCGTAACCTCACAGTGGTAACTGCGCTATTTTTAACATGCATTTAACATCGCACTCACTTATACAAAACAGCCAAGCAGGTTACCGTTTATGTCCATCGTTTTTATGCTTTGATAGGGCAGAGGATTTCGGAGTTGCCCATGGCCATTCCACTACGGGAAGCCGCATGATTATCAGGCAGCGAAAAGCTGTTGTCCAACTTCAACTATGCAATTTTGGTTGAAAGATGCTAATAAACGTACTAATCTAGGCGCCAATAAACAGCTTTAGAGCATGTCATGGCACACATCATTTTGGCAGAAACCTCCGCCCGCGTTTCCGAATTAAAAAAGGATTCTATGGGTACGGTCGCAGCGGGCGAAGGCTTTCCTGTTGCGATCCTCAACCGCAATGAACCCGCCTTTTATTGCATCCCCGCCATAGCCGATGCACGCGAAAATCAAGCTGAAATCAAAGTCAATTTGGCCGACTTATAAGCACACGGGACTACACACTTATGGCTTACAGCCTTGCTTTCAAGGAAGATGCGCTTCAAGAGTGGTACGTGCTTGATAATGCGGTGCGGGGGCAATTCAAAAATAAGCTGGAAGAACGGCTCACCAACCCGCACACCCCTGCTTCAAAACTCTCTGGACAAAAAAATCGATACACAATCAAACTCCGTAATATGGGCTTTCGGCTGGTGTACGAAATGAGGGATGCTGAGTTAATCGTCGTTATAGTGGCTGTTGGCAAACATGAACGCAACGCTGTTTATAAGGCGGCTGCGAAGCGATAGCGGTTCCCAAGATGGAGAAACTGTGAACATGTAGGCCGGAATAAGCCGGTTCGAGCGACAGCGAGAACTGGTGTTTCCGGCAATCACTATCTAAATTCGCGCCGAATTCGCCGGAAACACCACCTCGCGCTACGCGCTTGGATGGCCTTATTCCGGCCTACCCAACTGATAAAAAGGCGTTATGAATAACAAACCCATCGAAGTCCTCAAAAGCGTTTTCGGTTACGATAAATTTAGGGGTCAGCAACAGGAAGTCATCGAACGACTCATAGCCGGGCAGGATGCGTTGGTGCTGATGCCGACCGGCGGCGGCAAGTCGTTGTGCTACCAGATTCCGGCCCTGATCCGGCCCGGCGTGGGCATCGTCATTTCGCCATTGATCGCACTGATGCAGGATCAGGTCAACGGCTTGCTGCAATTGGGTGTTAAAGCCGCGTTTCTTAACTCGACCTTATCGCTGGAACAATCCCGAAGCATCGAACAGCAGTTGCTTAATGGCGAGCTGGACTTACTGTATATCGCACCGGAACGTTTGACTTCGGCGCGAACCGGGGCGCTTTTCGAGCGCATCAAAATCGCCCTGTTCGCGATTGATGAGGCGCATTGCGTTTCCCAATGGGGACATGATTTTCGGGTGGATTATCTCCAGCTTTCGCTGCTGCATGAGCGTTTTCCCGACATTCCCCGTATCGCGCTGACCGCGACCGCTGACGACAAAACCCGCGAAGAAATCAAATTACGCCTCAATCTGGAGCAAGCGCAGCTCTATCTCAGCGGTTTCGACCGTCCCAACATCCGTTACCGGATAGTGCAAAAACAAAATGCCCGCGACCAGCTGATTGATTTTATTCGCGCCGAACATGCAGGGGATGCCGGGATTGTCTATTGCCTGTCGCGGAAAAAAGTCGATGCGACCGCCGAATGGCTCAGAACCAAAGGCGTCAACGCCCTGCCCTATCATGCCGGCATGGCGTCCGATTTGCGCTCCAAGCATCAGCACCGGTTTTTAATGGACGAGGGTTTGGTGATTGTGGCAACCATCGCGTTCGGCATGGGTATCGACAAGCCCAATGTGCGCTTTGTCGCGCATCTGGATTTGCCCAAAAGCGTTGAGGCCTATTATCAGGAAACCGGCCGCGCCGGGCGTGACGGCCTGCCCGCCAACGCCTGGATGGCTTACGGCTTGCAGGACGTGATCACGCTACGGAAAATGCTTGCAGACTCCAATGCCGACGAGACGCATAAACGGGTCGAATTCCACAAACTGGATGCGATGCTGGCCTTGTGCGAGCAGGTTCATTGTCGCCGCCAGGCCTTGCTGGCTTATTTCGGCGACCTGCTTGAACAGCCTTGCGGCAACTGCGACACCTGTCTGGAGCCGGTTAACACCTGGGACGGGACGCTGGCCGCACAAAAAGCGCTGTCCTGCATCCACCGCACCCAGCAACGCTATGGCGTCGCCTATTTGATTGATGTATTGCGCGGCAAGGCCACCGAGCGGATTGTCAAAGCCGCTCATGATACCTTGTCGACCTTCGGCATCGGCGTTGATATTGAAGAACAGCAATGGCATTCGGTGTTCAGGCAGCTGGTCGCAAGGGGACTGGTTGCGGTCGATTTCGACCGCTTTGGCGCGTTGCAACTGACCGAAGCCTGTCGGCCGATTTTGCGCGGCGAGCAGCAATTGATGTTGCGCAAGGACTTGAAAGCTACAAAAATCAAGGGTGGCAAAAGAGAAGGCAGGCAGTTTGCTAAAACTGACGACACCCTGTTGTGGAATGCCTTGCGCGCCAAGCGCAAGATGATCGCCGAGGCTCAGAACGTGCCGCCCTATATCATTTTTCTTGACGCCACCTTGATGGCGATGCTGGAAGCCAAACCGACCAACCGCCAGCAAATGAGTCTGTTGTCCGGTATCGGCGAACGCAAGCTGGAACTGTACGCCGATGAATTTCTGGCGGTGATCAAAGAATTCGCCGACCTTAACAACGGGCCGATTGGTCTGTCGGATACCATGGCGGAATCGGTCGCCTTATTCCGCCTGGGATACAGCATCAAGCAGGTTGCTGAGCAACGAACGCTTAAAGAAGAGACCATTTATAGCCATCTGGCCCAGTCTCTGGAACAGGGCATGTTAGTACTGGCCGATGTGGTTGAATTACCCGAGCAGGAAATCAGGCGAATAGAGGCCGCTATGCTCGATTTGCCTGAGGATCAAAGGAACGCACTTAAACCGGTTTATGAGCAGTTTGAGGGACAATACAGTTATGGAATTTTGCGTTGCATCCGGGCGGCTTTACAGCATCAAACCGGGTGATGGCTACACTGCCATTGACTTAAGCCGATCCCCCAATCTATCTTAGGCTCATTTTAATTTCGGCTTATAAGGCTCGCACAACGCAAGATACAACGGCACTGAATTGATCAATTTAGAGGTTCCGCTGGCAAGAAAAGCGGTTGCCATCAACGGAATCAGGATCTCATGGCTGTTGGTCATTTCCATGACAATCACAAATGACGTCAGCGGCAATTGCAACACACCCGAAAAATAAGCGGTCTGCTCAGTAGAATCATTGCCGACATCGGCGCTATCGGAAACCAATGAGCCAGATTAACGCCAAAACCGGCACCCGTTGCCAGCGACGGTACAAAAATACCGCTGGGTATGCCGCTAAAAAAAGTCGCGCCAGTCGCAAGCATTTTAAGAAACGGATAAGAAACATCCATGGTGTGCATACCGTGCAATATGGCCTTGGTTTGCTGATAACCGGTGCCGACCGTCGCATCGTTAGAAAGATAATTCGCTATAGCGACGATGCCGCCGCAGACTATCGCAATCACAACGACCGAGATGCCGGTTCGCTGGAGCAAACGACTACCGAGAACAATGATTTTGCTGAATATCCCCCCCAGAAATCCACCCGCAATCCCGCATAAAGGCACCGCCAACCAGTTTTTTCCAAATGGCATAATCAGTGATTCATCCTCAAAATAAATGTAGCTGTTTAATAAAGCATAGGCGGTCATACCGGAAAAAATAATGGCGGTTAATAGCAGGCTGCTGATCCGTTCTTCCAGCGTATGACCCATTTCTTCAAGGGCAAAAATGATGCCCGCCAAAGGGGTGCTGAACAAGGCGGCAAAACCGGCAGCACTACCGGCCAGAATCAAGCCCTTTTCCATATAAAGAGGCGAAAATTTAATCGCCCGGCCGAGTGACAACATAATAGAAGCGCCGACATGCACGGCAGGGCCGCCAAAACCGACTGACGCACCCGAAAGCAAGCCCATAATCGGCAGAACCATTTTGCCGAAAGCAATTCTCAAGGAAATCAATTTGGATCGGTCTTCTTGGTTGCCGATGATGTCCAGTGCCGCCTTAACCTGCGGGATGCCGCTACACTCACTGCCGGGAAAAAAACGAAAGGTGAGCCATGCGCTAAACCCCATTCCGACAGGCGGGATGACAAAATCAAACCAGGGATATTGTAGCGAAAGGCTGCGGTAGGTTTGAGCAGCCCATTCGCTGAGCGAGGTCATCATAACGATAACCAAGCCGACAATGATTGCGCCTATCCAGAACACGAGGCGTTGTTTCCAGGCGATATAGGAAAAAAAAGCCCCACGTTTTTCCACAATAAGCCCCAAACCCAAAGTTACCTTGGGTCACCAAGGCAGCGTGAATTTTCCGCGTAATTTTACGGCCAGGATGGGAAATAATAATACCGAAATCATACCCGCGCTCACCAGTATAGAGGCTCTGTCCTGTGGCATAAGTCCGGAGGAAACGCCGATTTCGCTGATGATAATGATCAGAGGCAGACCTGTAGCAGAATAAAACGCGAAAGGTAGTTTTTCTTCGGGTGTCAGTTCCTTCTTGTATAGCAGCAACGGAACGCCTCGAATCAACAGCATCAAAGCCAACAAAAGAGCTATTTGTACCGGAGCCAGAGGGGCAGACCATAAGGCGCTGACTTCAAATTTCATGCCTGCAACGATAAAAAATATGGGTATCAGAAAACCATAACCGATCGCATCCAGCTTATGCCGCAACAATTCGCCCTCATTTCCTTTAATGGCAAGACCGACCACCATGCCGGCAACAAATGCCCCCAACACGATATTCAGGCCAAATGTAGCGGCAAGCGTGACCAATAGAACCTGCAACAAGATACAAATTCTGACCGGAAGCTGGCCACTGCTCTGCATGGTGTGCGCCAGCTTTTCAATTAATGGGGATGAGCGCATTTGTAGGGCAATATTGGCCACGATTAGGGCAAAGATGATAAAAGTCACCATGAACAGCGTATGCAGAAAAGTGTCCTTAGCAGGGATCACCACAAGCGAAATTAACATCAAAGGAACAAACTCACCGACAGCGGCTGTTGCCAACATATACTTCCCGAAATCGGTGTTCAGTTCTCCCCGGTCACGCAGAATGGGGGCCAGTATACCGAAAGCGGTAGTGGATAAGGCGACTGCGGCCAACATTACCGGCGTCTCGATGAGTCCGATGCTATTGAAAAAGAACATACAAAGCATCGCCAATAAGAACGAAAGAAACCAACCACCTACCGCCAATGACAAGGCTCTGCCGCGAATTTTATCAAAATCGATCTCAAGTCCGACCATGAATAACAGAAAAGCTAAACCAAGCTCTCCCAATGTACCGATCATACCGTCCGGAGTGGCCAAGTTGAACATATGAGGCCCTATCAGCATGCCCAAAACGACTTCAAGAACCACGACAGGTATGCGAACGATACTAGGCAACTCCCTAAGAAGCGCCGCCAGCATGGCAACAAATGCAATCAGCAAGAGTTCAGAAGGATATGTTTCCATAGTTTGTATCCATTATTGGTTTAATTAAACTTAAGGGGACTGAGTTTAAATCAGTTATCCATCACAAACCATTTTTTAGTAGTAGAATTCGTCTAACTGCTCAGTAGTTACGGCGATTCTTTGTAACTTCAGCTACAGGCAATTGGGCGCTTTTATTCACCACGAAGATTATGAAGAAAAGCAATAACTTCGTGCCCTTCGTGCTCTTCGTGGTTATGATTTTTTAAGCCTGCCTATCGATTTTTTGTGGATTTACCTGCACTGATAAGAAGCTACGATTCTTTAACGCAAGGAGACAATTTTGGAAACCATCATCCGTTTAAGCGCAGCACTCGGCATTTTTTGCATCATGATTGCCTGGGAATATGTCAGTCCCAGAAGAATCCAGCATATCAGCCGCAAACAACGCTGGACGGTTAACCTGGGACTCGCCGCATTCAACATCGCGATCATGCGCTTAAGCCTCGGCGGCATTGCCTACCTGAGCGCGGTTACCGCCGCAGACCAAGGTTACGGCCTGCTAAACCAATGGCCCACACCCGAATGGCTGTCGATTATCGTGACTTTGCTGTTCCTTGATTTTGCCATTTACTGCCAGCATATCGTTTCGCACAAATGGTTGCTGCTTTGGCATTTACATCAGGTGCATCATACCGATCTGGAATTCGACGCCACCACCGCAGTGCGCTTTCACCCGCTGGAGATCATGATTTCCATGCTGTACAAGGTGCTGTGCATTGTTTTGATCGGCGCCGACCCGTGGGCGGTCATCGCTTTTGAGATCATTCTCAACGGTGCAGCAACCTTTAATCACAGCAATATCAACATTCCACCGGCAATCGATAAAAAACTGCGCTGGCTGGTCATCACGCCGGACATGCACCGCATCCATCACTCGACTATTCCGGCCGAAACCGACAGCAATTACGGCTTTTCCATTTCCTGCTGGGACAGACTGTGCAAAACCTATGTTGCCGAACCCCGGCAGCCGCAAACGACAATGGCTATCGGTTTAAAGCCTTTCCGCCAGCAACAGGAATTAGGCTTTGTGCAATTATTGCTGCTGCCTTTTAAGGCGTTGCGGAAACGATGACTTACCAATATCCCGATGCCGTGCTGATGATTTTCTGCAAAGCCCCGATTCCCGGCCAGGTCAAGACTCGTTTAGTCCCGGAATTAACCGCCGAACAGGCTGCCGAACTTCATATCGAACTCAGCACAAAAACGCTGCAACGGGCTATACAAAGCAACTTATGCCCCGTACAACTCTGGTGCGCACCGACAACCGACCATGCTTTTTTTACGGCGTCGAAAGCCGCCTATCCGTTAGTTCTAAAGCAACAACAGGGAGCCGATTTAGGCGAACGCATGCACCACGCTTTTTGCTCGGCACTTGCCACCTATTCCCGCGCATTGTTAATGGGCTGCGATTGCCCGTCATTAACCGGACAGGATCTGGAACAAGCGTTAACCGCCTTAAATCAGGAAAATGAAATCGTCATAGCCCCCGCAGAAGACGGCGGCTATGTCATGATCGGACTCAACCGGCCCCACCCCGAACTCTTTGACAATATGCCCTGGGGTACAGCACGAGTGCTAGCCCAAACCCGCAACCGTATCGAACGCTATAAGCTTCACCATCACGAACTGAGCGAACAGTGGGATTTGGATACGCCGAAGGATCTGGAGCGGTATCGGGGGCAATTGCCCTGAACATATCTTCAAGTTAGCGCTTAGAGCGGTTTCACGTCGCGCTGTAACGGGTCGCAACAACAAGCCGCCAATCAGCGTATAACATCAAAATAATCGGACATAAAAAACCGCTTGGAAAAGTCCGAATGGACGACAGATTCAGAACTCCGTTTATGGCGGATTGCCTAACAACGAATCCGCCATACCACTTTAAGACGATACATGAATGCACGGCCTATACCAGTTGCGTTGGTCTGATCCGATCCAGTAAACGTCAGCGGGGAATTTCGATCTTGATCCATTCCGCAGTAAGCGCGGGACTGCGGGTGGCTTCCCGATATTTCACCTCTACCGTCATTTCCGCCTTCAGATCAGCCGTCGAGCCGATTTGGTTACTGTCCCCTACTTTGCTGCGATCCAGCCAAACGGGAGTGTTATCCGGCACCGCGATAGTCAATATTCCCGACGCATCGTTGATGGTGAAGGTTTTATTCCGCTCGTCGACCGCAGCGACTTTTCCGATGACGCTGCTGATATTCGATACACCGACAGATGCGCCGATAGGAATATACATCTCCATGGCTTGCTGCGCGTGGGTTAGGACTGGCAGGACTAGCAGGAGTCCCAGGCAAAAAAATGATCGTATAGACATGGTATTCTCCTCCGGGATTGTTGGGCGCGGCAGACCGGCAAAAACCAAGTCCGACCGCATTTCATCCATATGACTTATAAGCGGCATCTCAACTCACAATGCGGCTCTTTGCCCGGGCAATGACCGTCTGCGCACGCGCGGCAAGTTTGATGCGACGGGACGGATATTGTACGGCTTCCTCTACGAGCGCGCGGGTTTCCTTAAAATCGCTCACCGCATCCGGATGCAGTCTGCCGCCGGCGAGCACCATGATGGCGTCGTCAATATCATTGAGCGAACGTTTGATGACCTGCTCGGGATGTTCGCCGTCCAGATATTCGTTACGTGCGACTGCGCCCAGCATATCATCCAGTTCGTCGATGTTGTGCAAGGCGTTAATGACGCGGAGAAACGCTGCCACTGAGACTACCTGAGTCGCATCCAGGTTGATGGCTTTGTCGGCTCCACCCCGGATTGCTTGACCGGCCGGCGAGTTGTTGAAGGCATCGCCATTGTAGAAAGCCACGGCGCCTTCGATGGTCGCCACCGAATGGTTATGGAAAAACGGTCCGGTGTCCGCCGCTTCGACCAACGAGGGTGTGCTGAAGGTGCCATCGCCGGGCGTACCCAAGCCGTCGTCCTTGTTGTTAGGTTCACCCGCCAAGTCCTCGGGCTGGTCGGGCAAATCTTCCACGCCGGTATTGAAATTCAAATTGCCTTGCCCCAAGGGACTGCCTGGTCCAACGTTGGCTCCGGCATTGAAGTGGCAGAATGCACACTTGCCCTGAGTAGGCGAATTGAAAATCTCCTGGCCTTTCGCCGCCACCACGCTTTTCAAAGGTAATGGCAATTGCAGGTCTTCCTGGCGGCCTTCGCTAAGCTGGTAGGCTTCCATAGTGATCAACTCTTCTTCCGTGGGCAGGCGGAAATCTACGCCGGCCACGCGGTTCAGGGATTTGGTGAAATGCTGGATGACCGCGCCCGTGGCAAAAGCCTTGAGGTCCTGGGTTCCAGGTGCCCCGTCACCGGACCAGCCGGTTCGGGGACATTGGGTGTCGCTGAAGCAATGGAAGCGGTTGTTCGGGTTGCTGGCTATAGACACCCGCTGCGCAAAAACATGCGGTACGCTACGCATGTTGAATGTGTCGGGACCGTCCTGGTTTTCCAGAATCAGTCCGAATTCACGCATCAGTTTCGGGTTCTCGAAATTCTTCGCCAAAGCGGGATTGAATTCGGCGACAAACAAGGGGTCGTTTTTTGGCAGAGTGGCAATAAATGCGGCGTCTATCGTCAGATTATGGTCTTCACGGTGGCAGGTTCCGCAAGTTCGGCCATTGCCGTTGAAGGTTTCCTTGAAAAACAGTTCGCGTCCCTTGATGACCAAAGGATCACCGACTTGTTTGGGCGGCGGTGGCGGCGGTTCTGAAGTAGGCGGCGTCGGCGTTTCACATGCCGAGAGCAGGATAACCAGCCCCGTAAGTGAGGCCCACCGTCGTAAGTCGTGTGCTTTCATGGCACTTCCCCTCCGAATATGAAAAAATGAAATTCGTTTTCATGCATAACCTGCCGCCAACGAAGCACAAAATAGTTTTCCATCTAGCAAAATTAAAATTTAATTTTTCCCTATTTATTATTTGCAAGAACCAGCCGTGTTCATAATCTGGTCAAAAGTTGATAATCTATTTCTCCAAACACGGTTCAAAAATTACTCTATTGGAAACTAAATATGCAATAGGTATGAATACTTATTTGTACTGGCTCGAAAAACCGGCAGTTTTGGTTATCCCAAAGCCTGTTCACTTTTTATAAATACGGACAACGCATAAATATTGCCGACCTCTCATTGGCCGTTGTGGGCCGAGGCTGATTGAAGTCATTCGTTTTATTATCGCCAACAAACTTTAATCGCTTATCAACTCTTCTTTTTAAACCCCCTGATCCCAGCAAACCCAAGCACCAAAATCAGAACCACCGCAATCATCACCATTATCTTAGTCACTGGAATACCGACCAGAAACACAAAGTGCTGTTGCTGTGGATTACCCGAAGCCGCTTGTAAGGTGATATTAAGCCTGTAGATGCCGCGCTGCCGGATGGTTTGCGAAATTGACGCAAGACCGGAATCCATAGACTGTTCCGGCTGCCGCTTAATCACGGTAAATGCCTGGGCGGGATTTAACCACGAAGTCAATGCCGCTAATTCCAGTGCGACCAAGGTCTTTTCCTGTCCTGCCGCCATGGGCTCCACCGCCAGCACGATTTGCCCAAGTTCGGGAAAAAAGTGGCAAAAGTGTTTGCCTACAGGACGTAGGTAAGGGGCGTGAGCAGGAGCGGAAGCTTTGCCTTCCAGCTCCGGCTGAAACTGGTAGCCGCTGATTCGCAATCGGGTTTCGCCTATATTCAGAAAACAACTATTGCTGTGATCGACTCCGGCATGGGCCAATACCGGCTGATGAATCATTAAGCTGAAAAGCACGCCGATCAAAAGGCGCACGCAGCATACCCTGCGCGGCTGGGTCATCAATCGTTTCAAAATATTTCCCGTCAAGTTAAAAAGGCTAGTGTAGCAATTTATCTCGCCGTTTATGACTTTGTCCTTAAAATTTTAATCAGTCAACAGGTTAACAATGTTAGAATTTTTCACTATAAACCGCATTTTCATTACCTTATTTCAGGAGCATCGATGGGCCCTCATTATCTGAACCGTTTTTTCACCCCCAAATCCGTTGCTATCGTTGGCGCTTCCGAGCGCGAGGAAAGTGTAGGCTACCGGTTATTGCTGAACATGCAGGAAGCGGGTTTCAAAGGCGGGCTTTATCCGGTCAACCACAAACGCGAAACCTTATTAGGCTTAAAAGCTTATCCTGATCTCAATGCGGTTCCCGAGGATCTCGATCTGGTGGTGATTGCAACTCCGGCACCCAGCGTGCCAAGCGTGGTGCGTCAGTGCGGCGAAAAAGGCGTCACCTCGGTGATCATTATCAGCGCAGGTTTTGGCGAACTGGGTGTGGAAGGCAAGCGGCTGCAACAGGAAGTTCTGGACATCGCCCGTCGCTACAATGTTCGCATCATCGGCCCGAACTGTCTGGGCGTTGCTCGTCCCAGCGGACAGCTTAATGCCACTTTCGGCGACGGCACCATTAAAGACGGCAACCTGGCGCTATTGTCCCAATCCGGCGCGGTGTGTACGGCGATTTTGGATTGGGCCAAATCCCAGGACATCGGCTTTTCAACGGTGGTATCGATGGGCGGCGCGGCGGATATTGATTTCGGCGAGGTTTTGGATTATTTGGCGACAGACGGCAAAACCACCGGCATTTTGATGTACGTTGAAGGCATACGCGATGCCCGTCGTTTTTTAAGCGGTCTAAAAGCTGCGGCACGGTTAAAACCGGTGATTCTGATTAAATCAGGCCGACATGAAGCCGGCTGCAAGGCCGCTATGTCACATACCGGGGCGATGGTCGGCGGCGACAATGTATTCGATGCGGCGATTGCCAGAGCCGGTGTGGTCAGAGCCTACAATATTAACGAATTGTTTTCTGCGGCCCGCGTTTTGGCCAACAATTATGTGGTCAAAAAAGACCGCCTGGCGATTATCACCAATGCCGGCGGCCCCGGTGTGATGAGTACCGATCGCGCTGAAGATGTCGGCATCCAAATGGCGGAACTGAGCCCTGCCAGCATCACCGCGCTGGACGAGGTGTTGCCGGTACACTGGTCGCATGCCAATCCGGTCGATATTCTGGGCGATGCGACTTCCGAGCGTTACCAAAAAGCCTTGGAAATCTGCCTTAAAGATAAAAATATCGACGGCATACTGGTCATACTGACGCCCCAGGCGATGACCGATCCGACGCAGGTCGCCGAAGCCATTATCGAAGGCGCAAAAACCAGCAAAAAGCCGGTGTTGGCTTCATGGACCGGCGGTGCACGGGTTCAGGAAGGCCGTAATCTTTTTGACAACAGCAAGGTAGCTCACTTTAGTACGCCTGAAGTTGCTGTCGATGCGTTTGGCTTCCTGGCCAGCTATACCCAGAATCAAATCCTGCTGAAACAAATCCCCTCGCCTACCGATGAACTGGCGACTCCCGATGTTACCGGTGCCCGCCTGATTATCGAACGGGTGCTTTCAGAAGGCCGACAGGTTTTAACCACGCAGGAATCCAAAGCCATCCTGGCCGCATTCCATATTCCGGTCACCCAGACCATCAAGGTCTCCAGCGCCAAAGATGCGATGATTGCCGCTGAAACCTTGCGCTTTCCGGTGGTATTAAAAATCAATATGGCCGAGTTCAGCCATAAATCCGATATCGGCGGGGTACGGCTTAACATCAACAGCGTCCAGGATATTTCGCGCAATTTTCTGGAAATGGAAGCTGCGATTAAACAAAAATACCCGGAAATCACCGAAGTCGGCATGACCGTTGAGCCGATGTTTACATCGCCCAGCGGTCGCGAACTGATGATAGGCGTGGTCAGGGATCCGGTATTCGGCCCGGCGATCAGCTTCGGCCTGGGCGGTACCATGGTGGAAATTTTGCAGGATAATGCGGTCGCCCTGCCGCCACTGAATGCTTATATGGTTGAGCAGATGATTGCCAAAACCAAGGCCGCCAAATATCTGGATGCGTTCCGTCATTTGCCGCCCGCCAATAAAAAAGCGTTGGTGGATGCATTGCTGAATATATCGGCGATGGTCAGTGAATTGCCGGAGATTTTAGAGCTGGATATTAATCCGCTGATCGTCGACGAACACGGCATAATGGCGGTTGATGCCCGTATTAAAGCGGAAACGTCGCATCAACTAAGCCCGTATTCGCACATGGCGATTCATCCTTATCCACACGAGTTAATCCAGCATCACCTGTTAACTAACGGCGTCAATATTACGATCAGGCCGATTCGCCCTGAAGATGCCGGCATGGAAAAAGATTTTGTCCATCGCTTATCCGAACGCACTAAATATTTCCGCTTCATGCAATCCTTGCAGGAATTGACCCCGGAAATGGTGGTGCGCTTCACCCAAATCGATTATGATCGCGAAATGGCTTTTGTTGCGGTAACCGACGATAAAAGCATGTCGAATGAATTGGGTGTGGGCCGTTACATGGTCAACCCGGACGGACATTCGGTAGAATTTGCGCTGGTCGTTGCCGACGACTGCCAGCATCTGGGCATAGGTACCCGACTGATGAAAACCTTGTTGCAAACCGCCAAAGCCAAAGGCATGTCATTCTTTGAAGGTGAAGTACTGGCTATTAACAAACCGATGTTGTCGCTGGTGACCAGGCTGGGTTTCAGCATCGAAAGTATCGCCGATGATCAGGAAGTGGTGCGGGTTGTTAAAGATTTGAGACTGTAATCATTGCAATGAACTATCCACTGGTTTCTTATTTTGATCGCAGTCGCCATTATTTCCGTTCCGGATTATTGGGACTGATGGTGCTGTTAACCGGCTTATTAAGTGGCTGCGCTTCCGAGCCGCCCTTATCATCTTCTGTTATAGACCCGCATGTTTATCGCCAGACCAAGTCTTATAACAAACCTTATAAGGTTAACGGAAAAACCTACTATCCAATGGCTTCAGCGGCAGGTTACAGCGAACGCGGTATCGCTTCATGGTACGGTTCCGAATCAGGCAATAAAACCGCTATGGGAACCCGCTTCAGACCGCAAGGGATCACGGCCGCACATAAGACCTTGCCCATACCGTGTAAAGTACGGGTAACCAATCTGCATAACGGCCGTTCCATTGATGTCGTGGTGAATGATCGCGGCCCATTCAGAAAAAACCGGCTGATTGATTTATCTCATGGCGCCGCCAAAAAATTAGGCATCAAAGGCATGGCTAAAGTCAAAGTCGAATATCTCTCGAATGCAGACTAGCCGAACTGAACAAACTCAAGCTGCCACGGCCCATTTTTACTATCACATTACCTGCTATGACCGTGTGGCTATAGCTGCTCCCAAGCCAGACAGGGTTTGCAAACTCCTGTACGCCAAAGACAACGCTACTCTATTAATTTAAAAAACCTGGCATACCCCAGCAAAGCCAACAACAAAATAACCATTAGCCCAATAACCGGCTTATCGCCCCATCTGGCATAAGGCGTCATGCCGCCCATCGGGATTATCGTTCCGGTCAGCGCGGTTTCCTGAAACAAAGGTGCTCGACTGATAATTTCGCCCTTTGGCGAAACAATAGCAGTCACGCCGGTATTGGTCGAACGCAATAAAAAGCGTCCGGTTTCCAGCGCCCGCATGCTTGCCATTTGCAGATGCTGATGAGGTTCTATCGAATCGCCGAACCAGCCGTCATTGGTTACGTTAACCAGAAAAGCTGCATCCGGTAAGCCGCGAATACTTAAATTACCGAAAGCACCTTCATAACAGATCAAGGTGATGAACGGATAGCCGCCTGCTTTCAACAAGGGCTGGTTTACGGCTCCAGGCGTAAAATCGCCCAACCTTATATTGATCGTGTCCAGCACCCAACCTGACAAAGGTTGCAGCGGCAGATATTCCCCAAAAGGCAATAAATGGGTTTTACGATAGATACCTTGTTCCCTGCCTAGGGTGATTACCGCATTGAAGCTTTTCTTCGGGGCGATTTCCTGAACGGGAACGCTGATGATTAAATCGGTATTGTGCAATTTGGCGTCGTTACCTAAGGGAACTAAAAACGCATCGTTAACCTGATCCAAATAAGCGGGGATGGCGGTTTCGGGCCAGATAATGATAGTGGAATCCCAATGGGCTTCGGTCATCTTTTTATATTTCAACAGCGTATTGATTTTATTTTCAGGCCGCCATTTTTGATCCTGCGCTATATTGCCTTGAATCATCGACACGCGCAGAGGTTGCCCGATGCCATGCGTCCAGGTTTGATTGCGCAACAGACCGCCCGCTCCCCATAGGATTGCCAGCATCATGATTAACTGTAGTGGCGACGCAAGGCGCCCAAGGCGACTGAAGTCGCCCCTACAATACACTGCAACTCCCCGAACAATCTCCACTACAACCGAGGCCGTTAACGCCACGATAAAGCCGGTACCGTAAACACCCACTACCGGTATGTATCCGGCCAGAAGCGTCTCCAATTGGGAGTAGGCAATCTGCAACCAGGGAAAGCCGTTCAGCAGCCAATAGCCCCGGAGATATTCGGCCAGTATCCAGATAACCGGCGGCAGCATGATCCGATTTTTCCCGTTCGTTTTTACCGAAAGATAACCGGCCAAAGCCGGAAACAAGGCCCAAAAAGCAACGAATACACCGGTCAGTACACTTGCCCCCAGCACACCGGCTCCGCCAAAATCATGCATGCTGATATAGACCCAGGACACGCCCGAACCGAATGCACCCAAGCCGAATAAATAGCCGCGCAAGGCCGCCCGTTTAGCCGAACTATTCTGCCAAGCCGCAAACAAAAAAACCAATGCCAGCAACGCCAAATAGGCGTAATTAAAAGGGGCAAAAGATAGGGTGAGTAAAATACCGGCAATAGGAGCGCAAAAATCCCAATACTTACTGTTCGAATGCTGCATGTTTTATGTTTAAATCGGCTTATGAACGTGCTTTTGTCAATGGACGCCCATTGAAATTAACTGTCATAATACCAAAAAACGAGGATGAGCCGAAAACGTATCCCTATCACCTCAACAAGGCTATTTACCCTAAGGAGCATAGCTTGAAAATTGTTAAAATGCCAAGACCGATGCGTATGGTCTGGGGAAGCCTGGTAGCCTATTGGCTGGCTGGTATTATTAATCCCGCTTTTGTTGCAATTGCGATGATGATTGCCCTGTTTATTCCGGTTTTTATCGTTGACCCTTTGTTCCCCGGCCGTCCTCAAAAGTAAAGGCCGGCCCCTGTTTTTCAGTGAACAACCCATGAAAATATTAACGCTACTTTTTATAGTATTGTCGTTATCTTCCTTTAAGGCCACATCGCAAAAACTTTATAAGTTTCAGGATGAAAAAGGCATATTGCATTTTACCGACAAGCCGCCGAAAGCAGAGCAAAAAGGACTTGAAGTCAGACAGCTTAAAGTCGCGCCCAAACAATTAGTTTGGCTATTGCAGTCGGGCGAGGAACGACACCCCCAATACTATATCCGCAATGATTATGCAGGCCCTGTTGAAGTCGAAATCGATTTTTCCGAACGGGACAATGTCCGGGCTACGCCCGACTTGCCCAGGCTGTTTGTTATTGAACCGGGGGAATCGGACACGCTTTTTCAGATGAACGCCATCAATGAACGTGAATCATGGAAGCTTGCCGTTAAATACCGCTACATCATCGGCAGTCCTTTAGCGCATTACCGTTCCACGACACCCTATTTGCCGCCGATAGCGCCCAACACCTCATTTCAAATTTCTCAGACTTTCGGCGGCAGTTTCAGCCATACCGACGAACAAAACCAATACGCCGTAGATATTGTGATGCCGATTGGCACGCCGATTCATGCGGCCAGATCGGGCATTGTCCTGGAAGTCGAGGATGACTTTTTTAAGGGCGGCACCAATAAGGCCTACAGCTCCGAAGCCAACAACATCAGAATTTTGCACGATGATGGTTCTATGGCGATTTATGCCCACCTGGAACTGGAAAAAGCCCAGGTTTATCCGGGCTTGGCGGTGGCGGCCGGACAATTGATCGGTTATTCAGGCAATACCGGCTTTTCCTCCGGCCCGCATTTGCATTTTGCGGTTCAGATCAACAAAGGCATGGAGCTGGTTTCAGTGCCGTTTACCTTTATCAATCAGCACGGGCTAACCGAGGAACCGGCCGTCAGCGCATGGCTTAAAGGGCTTGCTCCGTCCCAGATGGGGCATGCTCTTGAATGAAGCCGGGAACAGCTTTGCCTAACAGCCGAACCGGGCATGTTGCCCTACAAAAACCAACGCCCGCCGTTCATCAGCACGCCATGCCAGAACGGCAGTGCTATCAAACTGATCACCGTCGTCACCGTTACCGCCATCGCATACAGCGAACTATCCAGCCGGTAGCGGTCGCAAAAAACGATGCCCAGCAGCATACTCGGCATGGATAAATCAAGCACCGCCGCCGCACGGTATTCGCCGGTTATAGGCAAATACCCGACCAGAAGCATCGCAAACAACGGCATCAGCGCCATTTTAATGACCATAACCGGAATGATATAGGGGATATTTCGGACGGTTACTGCCTTCCAACTTAATGCCAATCCCAGAGAAAACAGCATCAACGGCACCACTGCGGCGGATAATTTTTGTAACACGCCTAAAAGCCAAACCGGAGCGACAACGCCGTTCATATTTAGCATAACCGCAAGCGCCGCCGCCCAGAATGGCGGCGCATTAAAAAACAGCCAGACCGGCCTGGATTTTTCCGCTGTCTCTTCGCCGTAGTGTCGCGCGACAAGCGCACCGACGGTAAACAATAACGGCGTGGTAGCAAACAGGTCCATTTGTATAACCACCGACCTAGCCCAACTGCCAAAGGTTTGCTCTAAAACCGGCAAGCCCAGATAAGTCACATTGGGAAATGCCGCCGCCAATATCATCGCGCCCATGCGCCGGTCTTCAAACTTGAACAGTACGCCAATCATCCAGATGCAGAGCATGGCTAAAGCAATACTGCCCACGCCCAGCAAGGTATACTGGAACGAGTGCAAACCGATGTCAGCAGACCACAAAACCTCCAGAACCATGGCCGGCAGCAGCATATAATAAACCACTGTGGTCAAAACCTGCCGCGTGTGCTCTGCGGACAAGCCTGCCGGTTTTGCAAATCGCCACCCTGAGCCGCACGCCATTATCAAGGTCATTTGTATCAATATTAAGTTCATTATCAAGCACTATTGTGGCAATAGTGCATTTTAACATTCACCGTTAAAACAAGTTCCGGTAATATATAGCGACTTAAATCTTCTGGGAGCGTTTACATGCGTCTATTTTCCAAGTATTGCCGACTCGGTGTTTTTTTATTAATGTCCAGCCCTTTTGCTTTAGCGGAAACGGATGCCGTCTCCGCTAAAGCAGCGTCAGCAATGCAGGGCGAAGACAAAGCCGTGATCGTCGATGTGCGTGAAGATGACGAATGGAATGCGCATCATATTCCCGGTGCTATTCATATTCCGCTAGGTCAACTCAATGAACGACTGGCAGAACTTGAACCTTACAAAAACAGTCCAGTAATCACCCAATGCCAAACCGGCTTACGTTCCGCAAAAGCGCAACTGACATTAAATTCAGCCGGATTTTCCAAGGTTTATAGTATGGATGGCGGAATACAAGCTTGGGACGAACAAGGCCTGGCAACTGAATAAACTTTCCTTTCACCTTTCACCTTTCATCTTAAATATGCCCCAGTCATTTATCTCAACCAAACCCATCCCCGTCCGCGAACGACTCATCATGGCGCTGGATGTCTCCAGCATTCCCGAAGCACAGGCGTTGGTCGAAGAACTCGGCGATTCGGTGATCTTTTACAAAGTCGGCATGGAACTATTTATGTCGGGCGATTATTTCGGCTTTATTGAATGGTTAAAACAACACGATAAAAAAATCTTTGTCGACCTGAAGTTTTTTGATGTACCCGCCACCGTGGGCCGTGCCATTAAAGCCTTGAGCAGCAAAGGCGTCGATCTTGCCACGATTCACGGCAACGACGCGATCATGGAAGCCGCTGCCAAGGAAAAAGGCGACCTTAAGGTTCTGGCCGTCACTGCGTTAACCAGCCTGGATCGTGGCGATCTTGACGATTTGGGCTTTAAATGCGATGTGCGCGCTTTGGTTTTATCCCGTGCCAAACGCGCCCTGCAAATCGGCTGCGACGGCATAGTGTCATCCGGGCTTGAAGTCTCTATGCTGAGAAAGGAACTGGATCATAAGCTGCTGGTCATCACTCCGGGTATCAGACCTGTCGATAACCGCGAAGAAGACGATCAAAAACGCGTAGTCAGTGTAGAAATGGCCTTCCAGAATGGCGCTGATTATATCGTCGTCGGCAGACCTATACGCGATGCTGAAAACCGTAAAGCCATGGCTGAAAAAATTCAAGGCCAAATTCTTGCACAGTTTCAACCGGTTCAATAAATTCAAATCATGGAATTTGATCTCGCATTTACCACCTCACATCTGGTCGCCTTTACCATGGGACTGTTCAGCAGCATGCATTGCATCGGCATGTGCGGCTCGATTATCGGAACATTAACCTTAAGCCTTAGCCCCGAAATACGGAACAATAAAAGTCGCTTGCTTCCCTTTGTGTTTAATTACAACATTGGTCGCATCACCAGTTACACCATAGCCGGGGCATTGGCTGGCGTTATTCAAGCGTTGATCACGATGCCGATGGGTGACATCAGCGGACACCGACTGCTGCAATTGCTGTCCGCTGCCGTCATGACCGGAGCAGGACTCTATATAGCCGGGTGGTTCCCGCGCTTTGCCTATATTGAAAAAATCGGCCTGCGTTTTTGGAAAATGATTGAGCCTTTCGGGCGCAAACTGATCCCGGTAAAAAATTACTCTCAGGCTTATCTTTTCGGCATGGTGTGGGGATGGCTGCCATGCGGTTTGGTCTATTCGGCTTTGGCGCTCGCAGCAACTGCAGGCGACATCAGACAAAGCGCGTTGACCATGTTGTTTTTCGGACTGGGCACTTTACCTGCCGTCATGGGAGTCGGTATAATGACCGGCATATTAACGAGGTTGTCCAGAATGCAGCACTTCAAACAGGCTATCGGCCTGTTCATGATTGCACTCGCTTTACTGGCCGCCCTGCCCTGGCTTAACCCCATGGCGATTACATCACATTCGGCATTACATTAAGAGGGTTTTATGGATCATTTTAGCGCGATCATCGGTCAATCTCCTGCAATCGATTCCTTAATTCGTAGTGCCAGAATCGTTGCCGCTACCGACGTTACCGTGTTGCTTAAAGGTGAAACCGGCACCGGCAAGGAAGTGCTTGCCACCGCGATACAACAGGCCAGTGCCCGCGCCAATAAAGCCTTTATTAGCTTAAATTGTGCGGCATTACCCGAAAGCCTGATCGAATCCGAGTTGTTCGGCCATAAAAAAGGTTCGTTTACCGGGGCCAGCGCCGACAAACAAGGCCTGTTTCAGGCAGCCGATGGCGGCACCCTGTTTCTCGATGAAATCAATTCCTTGCCGCTATCGATTCAGGCAAAATTATTACGCTGTCTTGAATCAGGCGAATGCCTTGCCGTTGGTGATATCAAGCCTTACAAAGTCGATGTCCGCGTTATTTCTGCAACCAACACCGACCTCGATAAACAAATTAAAGCCGGTGAGTTTCGATCGGATTTGTTTTTCCGTTTGAATGTTGTGCCTTTAGAGCTGCCACCATTGGCTCAGCGCACTGAAGACATTGAGTCGCTAATCAAACATTTCATGGTCTTATTCGAGGATACGTATATGCTGACGGCACCCAAATTCAGCAAGCCCGCTTTAAAAACGCTAAAAGCCTACTCATGGCCGGGCAATATCCGTGAATTGCGTAATTTATGCGAAAGACTGAGTATTTTATTAGCCGGCAGAGTCATCGAACCGGAAAATCTACCGCCTGAATTTAACAACAAAATCAGCAGCAATGCGCCTATTGCAACCGACTTCACTTTACCTGAAACCGGCTTAAAGCTGGATACCTTAGAGGCTAATTTAATCTATCAAGCGCTGAACCGTACTAAAGGCAATCGCAGCCAGTCCGCAAAACTGCTGGGCATTTCCCGTGATACCCTGCTTTACCGTATGCAAAAGCACGGTTTTGCCATGTAAAACCGATAGCCTCTAAAAATCTATTTTGGAGGCTATTCTTTCAAAACCAAACACCCTACTGCACAAATCCGCCGGGAGCGGATTTGCATTTACCCTAAGGGTGCCGGGCAGGACAGCCCTGCATGAATCTTGCGCTGCGCATGATCTGCTTCAAATCCCTAACAGTCTGAGCCAAGCCTGAAAACACCGCCTGCGCGATAATTGAATGGCCGATATTAAGCTCTACTATTTGCGGTATCGCGCATATTGCTTCAACATTATGAAAATTCAAACCATGCCCGGCATTAACTTGCAAGCCGGCACTATGTGCATAAATGACAGCCTGCCTGATGCGTTCCAGTTCATCCGCTTGCTGTAACGGATTACTCGCCTCGGCATAACATCCGGTGTGCAATTCGACAACCGGTGCGCCTGCTTTTACCGCCGCATCAATCTGCATTTCATCCGGGTCGATAAACAGCGACACTTCAACGCCCGCAGCCGCCAACTTATCACAAGCCCATTGTATGCGCTGCAAATTGCCGACGACATCCAGTCCACCTTCGGTGGTCAATTCTTCCCGTTTTTCCGGCACCAGACAGCAGGCAAAGGGCTGTACCTTCACCGCGATACCGACCATCTCGTCGGTCACCGCCATTTCCATATTCAGCCGGGTATGCAGCATGTCTTTTAACAGGTAGATGTCCCTGTCCTGAATATGTCGACGGTCTTCACGCAAATGCGCGGTAATGCCGTCAGCACCGGCCTGTTCTGCAATTAATGCAGCTTGAATCGGTTCAGGGTAAAGCGTGCCTCTGGCCTGCCTTAGAGTGGCGACATGATCGATATTCACACCTAATAGGATATTTGTTTTATTCATTTTTAGTGTAATTTTATAATGGAAAACGGATGCCAAAAGTAGGCGCATCTAGGCGAAGCTGATCATTATGTTGATTAAAAAGATTAAAGACGAAAAGCTGAGGGCTAAGGGTAATCATGTTGAAGCTTAGGTTTTTTTCGCCTTTCGCCTTTCGCCTTTCGCCTACCGTTGAGCAGTTGCGAAGACTTTATTTATAACTGCCCGGCTTTTAAGTTGCCTGCCCTGCAAATACACATCAATGACCATTCTCATCAATATTTTTGCTTCGCTTAACACCTGCGGATCGGTCAATTCTCCGGAACTGAGCGCCTGAAAAGTCCGGCCTGAAAACTGCCCGCCCGCAACGTCAACCGGCCCCTGACCCACATTGAAATCGTATTTTTTAGATGCTTCGATGGGATTTTCATGGTCGTCATAGCCCAACTGCAAGCCGTAGCCCGAACACTCAAGCAGCCTGAACTCAAACAGACGCAATGCCCCTTCCATACTGGAGCCATCCGCAAGACTCGATAAACATTCGTTGTAATAGTCAAATACTTCGGGGTGAGGATCGTATTTATGCAGAAAACAAGCAATCAGCTCATTGATATAAAAACCGCAGTACAGTGCCAGTCCTTTTATCTCATTAAACGCATGGCTGGTTTCGACATCAGTCAGCGTTTTTAACTCTGCCTTACCAAAAAAAGAAAGGGTCAACGGGATAAAGGGTTGCAGCAGCCCGGCTGTTTTGGACTTGGTTTTTCTTACGCCTTTGGCCAGCAGGGAAATACGGCCGAAATCCCGGGTTAGCGCATCAATGATCAGACTGGTTTCCCAGTATTTACGAGACTGTAAAATAAACGCAGGCTGTAAATAAACTGCGGATTCAGTCATTAAAGCCCAAGCTTTGCAAGACGCGTTCACTATCCGACCAGCCTTTTTTAACTTTAACCCAAAGCTGCAAATAAACCTTCTGCCCGAGCAGCTTTTCTATATCCAGCCGGGCATCGGTACCGACTTTTTTCAGCATCTCGCCATCCTTGCCGATTACAATATTCTTTTGGGTCAACCGTTCCACCCAGATAATGGCATATATTTTGGTGATGCCGGGTTTTTCCTCGTAGCGTTCAATCTCTACCGTAAGCGCATACGGCAGTTCATCGCCTAAGCGCCGGGTCAGCTTTTCCCTGACAATTTCAGCGGTTAAAAACCGCTCGGACCGGTCGGTAACCTGATCCTCGGGATAGATCAAATCCCGTTCAGGCAACAGCGCCATGATCAAGCTTTCCAACTGATCAAGATTAGTTCTTTTTAACGCAGAAATGGGCACCAAATGCTTGAACGGAAAACGATGCTGGGCGTCGTTAAAGAACGTTAAAATAGCTTCCTTGTCCGCTACCTTATCAACCTTGTTAACAGCAAGAATAACCGGCAAACCCGCCTGCTCCAGTTTTTTGAAGATGACTTCATCATATTCATGCCAGGACAAACCATCAATTAGCCAGACTATCACATCGACACCCAGCAAGGTCGTCTCTGCGGTCCTATTCAAATAACGATTCAACGCCCGTTTTTCGCTGTTATGCATGCCCGGCGTATCCATATAAATGGCCTGCCCTGCGTCAGTGGTGTTAATGCCGAGAATTCGATGCCGGGTTGTTTGCGGCTTGCGCGAGGTAATGCTGATCTTCTGCTTCAACAAATGATTCATCAATGTTGATTTGCCGACATTGGGACGCCCAATCAGGGCTACGAAACCGCAATTCATTTACTATCCTTATTTAATAATTCGAGCATAAGCTCTGCCGCCGACTGCTCGGCTTTTTTTCTGGAATTTCCCATACCAACACAAGACCCTGTTGTTAACGGCGTGGTACATTTAACTTTGAAAGTTTGTTCATGTGCAAGTCCGGACATGGTCATCAAGGTATAATCCGGCAACTCCATTTTTCTGGATTGCATTAACTCCTGCAATTGCGTTTTAGGATCTTTCCGCCAATTATCCAAAGATAAATTTTTCAACTTTTCTGCAAATAATTGCAAGATCCATTGCTGACAAACATCCATACCCTGATCGTTGTACAGCGCACCTATAATGGCTTCCACTGCATCGGACAGAATGGAATCACGACGAAAGCCTCCGCTCTTCAACTCCCCCGAACCCAGCAATAAATAATCGCCCAACTGATGCTTTCTTGCCAATTCTGCCAACGAGCCCTGATTAACCAAACTTGCTCTTAACCGACTTAAAACACCTTCACTGGCACTGGGAAACAGCTCATATAATTTCTGGGCGATAACAAAGCCTAAAATTGAATCACCCAAAAACTCCAAGCGTTCATTATTGTTCGAACTGGCGCTTCGATGGGTTATAGCCACGGTAAAAAGCTGTGGATCATTAAATACCAGACCCAGCTTTTTACACAACACTTTGGGCTTTTTTATCACTCCTGACCAGCCTCGAAAGAGTCATGAAACTCGGCCAATAAGCTCAGATTATCAACCAATTTCACGACAGTCTCATACTCGATATCCACTTTCACATAATTGCCATGTTTGACGACCTTAATATCATCCTTAGTGACATCGTAGACATAATTGATGTTAAAGCGCTTGGTTAAGCTGTCCCTGATTTCAAACTCGCTTTTCGTTTGGATATCAGGCGTTGATTTTAAGGCCTCCAGAGCACTTTTTACCTTGCCGTGATCCAGATAAATCGGAACCACCTTGAGTGTCAATAAGACAAAAAAACCGATGAGTCCCAATATTAGAATAATCGAAATCAAGGTTAAACCTTGCTGATTTTTAGGTGATGAATTCATTTTTTCTCCAGCTGATTGATTAATGAAATAAGTATAATCCTGTTTATTGCAATACCGTGCCAATACGATCAAACCCCACACCTTTATGTTGCCAATCCCAGCTCATCCAGATAAAAAATGCTTGTCCAACCAGGTTTTCTTCAGGAACCGTGCCCCAGTAACGGCTATCGTTACTGTTATCGCGGTTATCGCCCATCACAAAATAACTCCCCTTCGGCACCACATAAACGCCTTCGGCTGAAGCCGCGCCATTTCTGATCAGAATATTGTGCTCAACACCGGTCAAATCTTCTAATATAAGCTCATTACCGGTCATGTCCTCACCTTGCCCTACGCCCTGATAACGCCCCAAAGACACTTGATTGACGGGTTGTCCATTGATATGCAGCTTCTTATCATAATAGGCGACCCGGTCGCCCGGCAAGCCAATCACCCGCTTGATATAATCGACATCCGGGTTTTTAGGATAACGAAAAACGACGATATCCCCACGCTTGGGCTCATTCATCTCAATGATTTTCGTGTTTAAAACCGGCAAACGTATTCCGTAAGTAAATTTATTCACCAGAATAAAATCGCCTATCAGTAAAGTCGGCATCATCGATGCTGAAGGTATGCGAAAAGGCTCGGCTATAAATGAGCGCAGCACTAGCACAATCAGCACAACCGGAAAAAAAGAGCGCGCATATTCTACCAGTACGGGTTCATTTTCTTCATCAAAAACGGCTCCCGTTGATTTGAGCACCAGCAAATACCCGCCCCAAATTACACCCGTAACCAGCGTGGCGACGGCAAGAAAAAAGGAAAAATCGTAGTCCATATTTATATACTTCAGATGAAAGGTTTAAGGCGAAAGGCTAAAGACGAAGGGCGAAGGGCGAAGGGCGATGTAATTGAAGCTTGATTTTCGCCTTACGCCTTTTGCCTTTAACCTGATCTTTTATTCTTTATTAAGCTGCAAAACGGCCAGAAATGCCTCTTGAGGAATCTCAATATTGCCGACCTGTTTCATACGTTTTTTACCGGCTTTCTGTTTTTCCAGCAATTTTTTCTTACGGCTAATATCGCCACCATAACATTTGGCAATCACGTTTTTGCGCATTGCTTTAACGGTGGAGCGAGCGATTACCTTGGAGCCGATGGCCGCCTGGATCGCAACCTCATACATTTGCCGCGGGATCAGCTCTTTCATTTTTTCGACCAGATCCCGACCCCGGTTGTTGCTTAAGTCGCGATGCACGATGATAGACAACGCATCGACCTTTTCAGCATTGATCAACACGTCCAGCTTGACCAGCTCGGCTGGCTGGAAACGCAAAAACTCGTAGTCAAACGAGGCAAAGCCCCGACTCACCGACTTTAAACGATCGAAGAAATCCAGCACCACTTCGCTCAGCGGCATTTCATAATGCAATGCCACCTGCCTGCCGACGTACTGCATGTCTTTCTGCACACCACGCTTTTCTATACACAGCGTGATTACGCCGCCCAGATAAGCCTGAGGAACCAGGATATTGGCCCGGATAATAGGCTCCCTGATCTCCTTGATAGTGCCCATATCCGGCAGTTTAGCCGGATTATCGATCATCAGAATCTGATCGTTATGGGTAATGACTTCATAGACAACGGTTGGAGCCGTAGTGATCAGATCAACATCGTATTCTCTTTCCAAACGCTCCTGCACAATCTCCATATGCAACATACCGAGAAAACCGCAGCGAAAACCAAAGCCCAAAGCCTGGGATGTTTCCGGCTCAAAGTGCAAGGAAGCATCATTGAGATTCAACTTATTGAGCGCTTCGCGCAAATCTTCATAATGGTCCGAAGTCACCGGATACAAGCCTGCGAAAACGCGCGCCTGAACCTTTTGAAACCCAGTCAGCTGTTCGGCAGCCGGATTATCCGTCCAGGTAATGGTGTCGCCGACCGGCGCACCAAAAATATCTTTAATACCGGCCACGACATAACCCACTTCACCGGTATTGAGTATGTCTTTTTCCAGCCGTTTTGGCGTGAAAACGCCGACTTTTTCTGCAATAAAAGACTTGCCGGTGGACATGATGGTGATCTTTTGTTTTCTGCGGATACTGCCATGCATAATTCGGACTAACGACACCACACCCAGATAACTATCGAACCAGGAATCGATAATCAAGGCCTGTAACGGGCCATCTATATTGCCTTGCGGCGGAGGAATCTTAAGCACCAGCTGTTCCAGCACATCCTCAACGCCCAGGCCGGTTTTAGCGCTGATCATCAGCGCCTCGTCAGCAGAAATACCGATCACCTCTTCGATTTCGGCCTTCACCCGCTCAGGCTCGGCAGAGGGCAAATCGATTTTATTCAGCACCGGCACCACTTCCAAGCTCTGCTCTATCGCCGTATAGCAATTGGCAACACTTTGCGCTTCAACACCCTGAGCCGCATCGACAACCAACAGCGCGCCTTCGCAAGCCGCCAGAGACCGGGAAACTTCATAAGAAAAATCCACATGTCCCGGGGTATCGATAAAATTAAGCTGATAGGTCTCGCCGTCTTTCGCTTTAAAATCAAGGGTGACGCTTTGCGCCTTAATGGTGATACCCCGCTCTTTTTCAATATCCATGGAATCAAGTACTTGCGCTGACATCTCCCTGACGCTTAAGCCGCCGCATAGTTGAATAAAACGATCCGCCAGCGTCGATTTACCATGATCGATATGCGCGATAATAGAAAAATTTCTTATATGTTTTAAATCCACTTAGTTTTCAACTTGTTATGATAGTGTTAATGCGTTGTGCCAACGTCTGCCGTTATCGTATTTGCACACCTGTGTTAGCGGGGCATTGTAACAGATTTAGGCCTGTTAAAATAACCACAAGTCATTGAACGGAGGGTTCGGGAGCAGGAACCTTCAGCGTCACCCCCAGCCAACTGTATACCCGCTTAACAAGCAAGCCTTCATCATGCAGATAAGCGTGGCCTTCATCATTGATTTTAATCTGCCGATAAGCCGTATTTTCTTTTGCCGCCAAGCGCCGATCTCTGGCGCTGCCGGTAACATCCAACGCGTCTAATGCACCATAAATATCCAGCATCGGAGCCTTGATCTTCTTGATAAACTCCAGCGTTTGAGCCGCCTTGTTTTCGGTCTTCGGCACCGGCAAACTAATGGTTACCAGCGCCATAATGTCTGCCGCCTGTCCACTTAGCGCATAGATCCCCATCAACCCTCCCAAACCATAACCGACCACAACAATATTTCCTGCACCGTTGTTCTTTGCATAGCTAATTCCGGCCTGAATCCGCGCCGCCGCCTCGGGAAACAATGCATAGTATTCCTCTCCTGCAACGCCAACTTCCCGAAGCGGCATTTGCAGCGCCAGTGTTGCCCAGTTATGCTCGGGCAAAAAGACCCTCAACCCGTAAACAAGTTGCCGCTGATCAGGATGCCCATCCATATCATGAAGAATAATAACCACGCCGTTGCCGCTAACTTTCTCTATTTCCGTATAAAGACTGAGAAACTTCTTTCCTTCAGCTTCCAGCCAGACCGCCTTACCGATAGCCAAGGTCTTGTTAATGCTTTCGGCAAAATCGGCCTCCCGCTTTTCATCACTAGCCCAGCACACATCGCCCAGAAACCGCGCGATGCAAAGCATCCAAATAACGGCTCTAAGTAACATCATTGACGAACGTAAAAATCGCTATCTCGATACAAATCATGCATATGTCGTAATAACACCATACTGATCGACGCGACAGGCAATGCCAGCAAAACACCCAAAAAGCCGAATAATTGACCGCCAGCCAATACCGCAAACATCACAGCAACAGGATGCAAGCCAATTTTGTCGCCCACCAACATCGGCGTTAACAGCATACCTTCCAACGATTGCCCTATGATAAAAACGATGGCGACCGGCACTAGTTGTATTAACTCATGAAATTGCACCAAAGCCGCAATACCAGCGATAACGATGCCGACAATAGAACCCAGATAAGGCACAAAACTGACCAGACCTGCCAGCATGCCTATCAGCAAAGCCAAATCGAGACCCGTCATCCACAGCCCGATACTGTAAATACAGCCCAAGGCCAGCATCACATAAAATTGCCCCCGAACAAAAGCCGATAATACCGTGTCAACTTCGCCCGCGAGCTTGGCTGTGATGGGCGCTATACGCCGGGGCAATAAATCATGCATTTTGACAATCAGGCTGTCCCAATCGCGCAATAAATAGAAAGTGACCACGGGAATTAGCAGCAGATTCATCACCCATTCGGCCAGCACCCCACCGGAATGCGAAACAGAGCTCATAAGCGCCGCAGCAATGCCGCCCGCCTGCTCCCAATGATTTTTAACCAGATTAATAATCTGATTGAGGTTAACCGGCTTGATACCCAGATGAAATCGGCGCTGCGTCCAGGGAATGACAGTCTCATTCAACCATGAGACATAAGCGGGCAGATTGCTCAAAAAACGCTCGATTTGATATTCCAGAAGGGGAACCAGCAGCAGTAAAATCAGTACAAAAACCAGCGTCATCGCCGAAAAAACGACCAATACTGCTTTGGTTCTGGATAATCGGTAAGTTTCCAGCTTATCGGTCAGCGGATCACCTAAATAAGCCAACATTGCTGCAAATGCAAACGGCATCAATACCGGGGCCAGCAGGTAAAGCAGCCAGACCGAACCTGAGATAAAAGCGAAAACCAGCCATTTTTGTGAATCAGTCATTACAAATCCTTAGCGTATGTCTCTAAATGAACGAACAACTCTCAATCACCGCCGCCGCAGTCAGCGCGCACTCATCGCGGCTATAACCTAAAAAGCCATTCAAATCACCGAAATCTGGCCCCTTACCCGAAGCCCCGAGGGAACCGGTGCAATAACTGCCTGTTGCATTGATTTTTACAACCTAACCGATAAATAAAGCCATGATCTGTTTTTAAGGTGGGCCGTATGATGTAAAAAACGCCCCGGCGCCTTGTTACAAAACCGTTCATAGATACGATAGAAAAAATAAACGCATGCCAAGCATCGTCAATAACTTGAGACGGCATAACACCATGCGTTTTTTCGCACGGCGACAAATACGGAAATAGCCTCCCCAAACCTTGAAAAACCCTATCAAGCCGGTGTTCGGCTAACTGAGGATGCTTCAGTGAAAATTGATAGCGTATGCCTATATGAAAGCAATATGGCTCGATATAGTTAAGTTGTCTGGCTTTATTGGCCCTGACCACCAAAACAAATAAGACTTAACACGGCTGCGCTGATAAGAACAAAATACAAATTCATGCCATAACGCCATCGACTCAATCGCTTATAAACAAGCCGATGTAGCGCGACACATCGGCTTGTAGAAAAACATCCTCAGCTGTTCTCAGCGGGTAATAAATACAACAACTGCGACAATAACCGCTAAAGCCAGCGCTAACAGCATGACGCCTGTCTTGGTATTAAAAAAGCCGGGAGCTTTGTCCTCCAGAATTTCAACGCCGTCAATATAGGCGTTAACCGCCTTGAACTTGCCCCGATTATCTCTTGCTACCTGATAATAAATAACATCGCCGGTCACGGGGCGACGGCTGGTACCCTTAAGCGCAGAAATATGGATAAAAATATCTTTCCCGTCATCATCAGGGCTGATGAAGCCAAATCCCCGATCCTCTTTCCATGTTTTTAAAACTCCCTTAATCATTGTTTTTGTCATAAAAATTTCTTTTTGTTGTTTTTAGCCTTACTTACATGCATGTAAGTAAGGGCGTTAGCCTTGTAGTATCTATGCTTTACTGTTGCTTTTTGACTGAACAAACAAAACATATTCCAGAATCACGATAAAAAACACCGATCAATCTAATAGCATGCAAAACGGCTGATTCGGATCAAATCATGCCTGTCGGCGCGATTTGATCCGAATTCCATGTAACCTAGATTTTTTTCTTTATGATGACTTTACCATCAATAATCAGCTCTGAGATTCCACCCAAAGACGAGTGCAAAGTACATGATGCGTTTTTAAATCCACCCTTTTCAGCATTTTCGCCCACCCATTTTAAAGTGAGATAAGTCTCCTTATCACTCTCGGTTTCAGACGTAAGATATACCTGCTCTCCTGTTATCTCCTTAATTTTCTCAGGGCATTTTTCATTTGCCATCATTTGCATCGCAACGACGGCTCTAATCTTTGCAGCGCTTTCCATTTGCTCTATAGTTTGATCTTCTTTACTGGCGCCGACCAAAACAAAACCCATTATAAAAACGGCTGCAACAGCCATCATGATTTTTTGTATTTCAGACATACTTGTTCTCCACGTGGTGACAATCATTTTTCATTTTACAGGTTGCCTGGAGCATTTACCTTAAAATTCTATATGATCTGGCCACCCCTCAACAATTTGTTGTAGCGATTCAAGGTATTGCACCTTCTGCACCGAGCCAATACTACCGATCAAATAACCCTGATTTTAAAATTCAATGCCCTGTTCAGCCTTAATCCCTTGCTCAAAAGCGTGTTTTATTTTGGTCATTTCGGTTACGGTATCGGCACAGCTGATAACTTCGGGGGCAGCATTGCGACCGGTCAAAATCAAATGCGTCCAGGGCGGCTTTTGATCGCGAATAAAATCGGCGATTTCCTGACCGGAAATCCAATTATAGCCGCAACAGTAATTGATCTCGTCCAGCAACACCAGATCAAATTTTCCAGACAGAATCTTAGCCTTACTAAACTCCCAAATTTCCCGACTGGTTTTAATATCCTGCTCAGGATTCTTAGTATCCCAAGTAAAGCCGTCACCCATCGCATGCCATTCAATATTATCAAAACGTTCGGCGGCTTTTTGTTCGCCGGTTTGCCATTGCCCCTTAATATATTGAATCACACAGACCTTCATATCCCAGCCTGCGGCACGAAAAACCATACCCAGAGCACTGGAAGATTTCCCCTTGCCCGTGCCGGTGTTGACTAAAACCAGTCCTCGTCTTCTATCTCTCGATTTCATAAATCTTATTCCGTAATTCGAGCGCGCATAAAAGCATGCGTGCCATAGTGTGACCGGCATTATCACCTGAATCGACTTCAAAACAAACGACAAGCCTTATTAAGGACACTCGCAACAGGTATTTTGAAAACAACGGGGCTGGATAGCCCTATTAAGCACCGGCCTTATCGCCTAAGTAATTCTACGTATCCAAATGATTTTTAATGCTTTTTTGATACGCCTTCTATGGAAATTTAAGAAGCAATTAAAGATACTACATCCGCGATAACCCGTTAGTTCGCCGAAATGGCGAGGTACAGGGTTATCCCAAGCGCATCGGATATTCTTACTAGGCAGTATCCGATGATTTTTGAATATATTCATGGAGTAATAACAATGAAACAATTTAATAAAAAAATATTAACTGCAAGTATTCTTTTTGCATTGGGCTCAGTTTCCAGTGCATGGGCAAATCCTACCAATACAGCGGATACATCAGCAGTTAGCCAAGAGGCAACGGCTACTAACGACCAGACCGGACCCGGTATCATTGCAAATGAATATGGAACTGCCGCTGATAACACTGATAACAGTGACAACTCCACTACGGATAACAGCGACAACTCTACAAACGTTCCTGTTACCGTTTCAGACAGCTTAAATGACAACTCTGATAACACGGATAACAGTGATAACTCTACTACGGATAACAGCGACAACTCTACAAACGTTCCTGTTACCGTTTCAGACAGCTTAAATGACAACTCTGATAACTCTGATAATAGTTCAGCTAATGCAACCGATGCAGCGGCTAACGGAGCTAGTCTCGCCATATCAGATCGTTCAGATAATTCTGATAATTCCGATAATTCTGATAACAGCGATAACAGCTTGGCTTCTGCAAGCGCTCAAGGTTCTGCTGCGGCCAATAATGGCAGCACTGCAACTGCAACTACTGACAATAGCCAGGCAAATTCAACTGGAGTCGGATCAGCGGCAGCTAATGGCGGCGGCGATGCCACTACGGACAACAGCGATCACTCTGATAACAGCTATGCGAGTGCAGGTGGAAACGGATCAGCGGCGGCTAATGGCGGCGGCGATGCATCCAGCACCTACAACGTGAATAATTCGTCTTTGGATGCATCTTTTACAGGCGCAGCGGTTAGCTTTGACGGTGGTATTGTCCCTGCCAACTATACAGCCAGCAATACGATGACTGATACTTTCAACGGCAGCGCAGGTATTAACCAGAATGTTCAAAACCTGGGTAACAATTCGCTGGCACAGCAACAGGTATCGTTCCAAGGCAACGTAAATGTTAATCAACCATCAGTAGCTCCTTGAACTTTCACTTTCAGAAGTTAGTCAACTTTAGTTGGTGATGTTTGCCGGTGAGCGTGATCTTGCTCACCGGCTTTTACCGACGACATCAACGTGTGGTTTGAGGAGGATGTTATGGTAACGATTTCAAAGAGTTGTTGTTAGCATTATTCATTATGCAAAGCCCAGCGGCACAAGCCGATTTTGTTCAAAACCAGGATAAGTTATTGTTTTCTTTGGCCGAAACAGCGCCATTGGAAGAATTGGATAATATGCGTGGACGTGAAGGTGTCAATATAACAGCCCTTAACAATATGAATGTACGGGCCACCCTAAGCGACAATCAAGCAAGCAATAACGCCAACGGTTACAACATTATCGATCATGGCTCATTTGCACAGGCAAGCGGTATTAACAGTGTTATTCAAAACAGCGGTAACAACGTCATCATTCAGGATTCGACTATCGTGAATGTATCTATTGTACCTTAATGATTTTTTAGTCGAGGGGAGTGAGGCATGATACGAATTTTTGCCACGCGCGTTCTTTTCATGTTGCCCACGTTTTGTAGCGATGCAGGTTCGCTGAGCTTTAGCGGCGTTGCGGGTGGCGGTAACTATAACGTTCCTGTGACCAGTTTTTTAGAGCGACGCTTCAAAACGGTATACAAGCAACAATACGATTTCAGTTGCGGCTCGGCAACTTTGGCCAGTCTACTTACCTATCACTATGACGATGTGGTAGATGAGCAAAGTGTATTTGTTGATATGTATAAAAATGGCAATCAGCAGAAGATTCAAAAGCAGGGATTTTCGTTACTGGATATAAAACTTTATCTGGAAAGACGCGGCTATCGCTCCGATGGTTTCAAGATCAACTTGGACCAATTGATTACCGCCAATGTTCCGGCAATCACGATTATCAATAATAACGGTTACATGCATTTCGTTGTTATTAAAGGTCTCAATGAGCAGGAAGTTCTGGTCGGAGATCCCGCTGTAGGTATAAAAGCAATACTCCGCGATGAGTTTGAAAAAATGTGGGGGAACCGTATTTTATTTTTAATTCATGACAAACAGGATGTCGCGGCTAGCCATTTTCAAGATCAGCAAGAGTGGGCGCTTCGGGTCAAGGCACCATTAGGTTCTGCCGTCGATCGAGCCAGTTTAGGTCAATTCAATATGTTGCAACCCGGGCGTTGGGATTTTTAATCAAGCGGAGTGTTTAACGTGAAAGTATATCAATTTAACGTCTACCGAAAACTCATCAAGTCTGTATTCTGGATAGTCGTTTCGAGCGGTTCCGGCTTCGCCTGTCAGGTATTAGCGGATGAAATGTCAAACATTAACGCCCACCGGTTTGACCATTGGGATCGAGCCTCAGACAGTGAGTTGGATCAACTAAGAGGCGGGTTTGTACTTCCGAACGGAGTGAACATAGATTTTAGTTTAGAGAGAATCACTTCGTTGAACGGCGCGGTAGTTTCTTCGTCATTTTTCCAATTACCGGGCAACGCTTCATTGTTTCAGAATGGCAATATGAATCAGGCTCCTGATATTGCAGTGCCGGGATTGGGTTCCGTTATTCAAAATAATCTGGATAATCAAATTATTAGCACTGTGACTGATATTAATATAGCTGTCAGTAACTTAAAAAACCTGAATTCAGATAGTAACGGCATGGTCATTAACAACCTTATCTTGCCCAATATGCGTTAACTGAAACCAAGGATTTGCCGCTCGACAAGACCACCGTTAACCCATCTCCTTACACACAAGTTGTTAAGATTTAGTAAAGTAGAATCATTTTAGCTATGAATTGGGCAAATAGAGAATTTCGTAATTTAGATTTAGGTGATAAACGACTAAAGAATAGAGCCATAAAGCTAATCGAAAACCTAGCCAAGTCGCCAAAATCAAGCATACCTGAATCATGTCAAGGTTGGGCAGAGACGCAA